>JAITOQ010000103.1 GCA_031289865.1 Clostridiales bacterium | reverse complement strand
AGAATGACACCTACTTTTATTTTTATCCGCATCTTTAAAAATCCTATAAAAAACTACGCTTCAAAAAACATCGTACTAAGCGCTTTTCCGCTCAATATATCGTCTATTTTATACGAACTGCTTGAAATAATGACTTTTACGCCTTTTTTGAGCGGTTCTTTGATATATTCCAGCTTAGCGAGCGCGCCGAACGCGCCGCGCCTGCTTGCGCCCTTGCAATGTTTTTGGAGATCGGCGACTTTTCCGATCAATTTTTCGGAGGTTTCCGCCGTGACCTCGCGAACGATAGTCGCGGGATTGTCGATATCGAGATAAATTCCGTCCGTACCCGTGAGAATCAACAAGGTTTTGCAGTCCACAAGGCACGCTATTTGTGCGGCGGTTTCGTCGTTGTCCACGCATTCGACGGCTTTTTTGCCGCGCTCACGCATGGCTTGAATCTCCATCTTGCGATTTTCCTCATTGGACACCGCGTCGTTGTAATTTATTATCGGGATAGCGTTCTGTTCGCTGCAACGGATAAGCATCTCTTTTAAATGAGCGCGTTTGCCCGCGTCGTTAAAATGCTGATGTTCCACCAAAATTTGACGCAAACCGTAGCGGCTATCGACGAATTGGCGGTAATTTTGCATCAAAACCGACTGACCCTGCGCGGCGTAATCCGTCTTGATATCGTCATAACTCAGTCCGTTCTCTTCCACAAGCTCGCCGCCCGCGCGTTTTATGTAGTCCAACCGCCCGATTTCGGTCGCTCCGCTCGACACCAAAGCATACCCCGGACGAAGCTCCCTCGAGAGCCTTGCAAACACGTTGTAATTGATGTCATTGTAATCCCTATTGATCAGTGCCATCGAACCGATCTTGATCACTAACGAAACAGCCATAATAATCTCTTCATTTATTGATAAGAGAGGTGCGAGACAAAATTTTTATAAAAATTTTTTCTCGCGCTCTTTTCAAAAATTTTAACGTTTTTTTATCTAAATATAAAATGCAAAGCGATAGTTTATCTTTTTGTCGTTGCTTTTCAACCTTCAACTCTCAACTTAAAGCCGATATCATTCTGAGCTTGCGAAGAATCTCAAACGAGTCCCGAATCCAACCTCTTTTTGTCGTTACTTTTCAATTTTCAACTCTCAACTTTCAACTTTAAAAACACGCCCGTGTTTTACACTCTCGACATGTACTCTCCGCCCTCGCGGGTGTCGATCCTAATCACGTCGCCGAGGTTGACAAACATCGGTACGTTGAGCGTAAGCCCCGTTTCAAGTGTGGCGGGTTTCGTCGCGTTCGTCGCCGTATTGCCCGCGATTCCCGGCTCGCACTCCGTGATTTCAAGCTCGACAAAGTTAGGCGGCTCGACCAAAAACGCGTTGCCCTTAAAGAAATGAATGGTCGCGTTTGTGTTTTCCTTGATAAAATACCGCGCATTCTCGACTTGCGACTCGTTGAGCGGTACTTGCTCATAGCTTTCGGGGTCCATAAAATAGCATAGCCCCCCGTCCGAATAGAGATATTGCATATCCTTTCTCTCGATAACCGCTAACTCAAACTTGTCCGACGGATTAAACGTCTGCTCGACGATACTGCCGCTGATTACGTTTTTGATCTTCGCTCTGACAAACGCCGCGCCTTTGCCCGGCTTGACATGCTGAAAATCTACGATTACCATGACCTTCCCGTCCATTTCAAAGGTCATTCCCTTTCTGACATCACCCGCTGATAAAAATCCTACTCCCATTGGAACCTCCTAATTGTTCTTATTCTTATTAAAATTTATCACTATTTACAGAATACTGTAAAATCGTTCTATTCCAAACACATGTTTTTTTCGGCTTTTGTAAAATTTACTATGCCGTTTTCCGTGACGCACACCATATCTTCTATCCGTATACCGAATTCCCCTTCGAGATAAATCCCCGGCTCTACTGTGACGATATTGCCCGCCTTTAAGATATCCGTACTTCTCTCCGACAAGCGCGGCTCCTCGTGAATCTCAAGCCCGACGGAGTGACCTAACGAATGTGTAAAATATTCTCCGTACCCCGCACGCGTAATAAAGTCACGCGCATAAGCGTCGGCAACCCGCCCCGAAACTCCCGCTTTTATATGTTTAAGCGCGTTTTTTTGCCCCTCAAGGACGGTGCAATACGTCTCCGCGTAGCGTAAATTTTTACCGCCGCGGTAGAGAAACGATCGCGTCATGTCGGAGCAATAGCCCTTAAATTTCGCGCCGATATCCATCGTCACCGCATCACCCGCCTTTAATTTCCGCTCCGTGTAGACGTGATGCGGACGGCTCGTGTTCTCTCCGAACGCGATAATCGGGTCAAAGGAAACGTCCTCCGCGCCCTCGCGGCGCATTCTGTAAACAATCTCGTCGGCAATCTCCTTTTCGGAAACGCCCTCGTGCAGCAGTCCTACCGCCGCGGAATAAGCCGTATCGGCGATTTCAGCCGCCCTCTCTATACGCGCAAGCTCGCTTTCGTCCTTGATTTTCCGCGCCTCGTCTATCGATCCGCGCTCCCCGACCAAGACCATGCCCAATGATTCAAGTATTCTGTAATCGGCATAAGAAATCGCCGCGTCCTCATACCCCAAACGGGTTGCGCCGCGCCCGACAAGCTCCTCTCTCACGGCTTCGTAAGGATTTACGCCCGTGATATCCGCGACCGCGACGGGAGTTCCTCGGAATTTTTCCCGCGCCGCCTCCGTGTAGCGTTTGTCCAAAAAAAACGTCGCGTTGTCCCGAAACAGCAAAAGCACGGAGTTTTCGCTGACAAAATCGGTAAAATAGTATTTATTTACGTCCTTCAAAACGACAACCGCGTCAAATTGGTCTTCCAAAAACAATTGAACCGCATTTTTCATAATAACATTATACCACAAGAACGAACGGAATGACAAGTGTTTTAAGTTGAAAGTTGAGAGTTGAAAGTTGAAAGTTAAGGTATCGCTCCGCTCTAATCTTAATGCTTTTAATTTTCAATGTTTTTTGTGTTTTTTACAATTGCCGTTAATATGTAAATGAGTTCTCTACAGTCATTGATAATACTTTCATACTCAGCTTCGTTTATTTTGTTCGTTCGAAAAAACAACTCAAGCCAATACTCCGTTTCGTCCGCTTCTTTTAATGCTACGTTCAACTTGTTTACAAAGTCCTTCCGACTCGCGGCATTTCTAGCTTCCCTCACGTTCGCGCCTATGCTCGTACCGCTTTTAAGCAACTGATCCACCAGCACAAACGCTATTTTGTTTTCCTTGGCATGTTCGCACAAATTAACAATCCTAACGGCAAAATCGAAACTTTTATTTTTTATAATATCTTTATCCATAATACCTTTTCCATTTGTCTGTTGCTAATTTTGCTTAATTAAAACAGTCTTCCTTGATTAGAGCAAAGCCATACCGCAACTTTCAACTTCAAACTCCCAACTTATTCTTATCCTTAATTTTCAACTTCCAACTTATTCTTATCCTTAATTTTCAACTTTCAACTTATTCTTATCCTTAATTTTCAACTTTCAACTTTCAACTTCAAAACGGATTTACTCCCGCATTCCACTTTCCTTCCGTGACCGCCGTAAAATCATCGGGACGTGCGGAGTAATATTTTGAGTAGAGTTCGCCGAGGGTTGCGCGTGTCCAATCCATAGTTTGTTTCATTTTTTTGGTGCTTGCCGTCCATTCCGACATGGAGCTGGAGCAAGAGGACACTCTTTTGTTCATTTCGGCGAGGTACGCGTCGGCGTCTTTCGCTGACAATTTTCCGCTTTTCTTTAGGTCGAGCAAGATGTTTTCAAGCATGATGAAGTATTCGACCTCCTCGATACTTTCCGTCGCGGTTTCAAAGCGGATACCCGTCATAAACGACCCCGCCGTCAAGCTTTCGGGCTTTTCTCCGTTTTCGTAATAGATAAATACTCCGTCAAAAAAGCCGTTAAACCCGTAAAAGTAGTTGCTGTTGCCGTTATAATCCGACCGCCATAGCCAATATCCCTCCGTCCGCGTCAGATAGACCTGCCATTGCGTGATATGGGTTTCGTAGAGCTGATTGTAGGCGAATTGATTTGCATAAGGCAAGAACGGCTGTACGCAAGTGTAGAGCCAAACGGCTTTTCCGTTAGCGCGGCAATATTCCGTAAGTTCCTTAGAGATAGCGTATGAAAGCGGACAATAGATGTCAAAGTAGTCAAACATAGGCTCCATGCCGTCCGCAATCGGATTGACGTTGGCGAGATAGCGTATCCCGTTCGTCGTGTCCGCATTTTTCACCGCGTTTGTGCGTGCATCGCTCACCGCATTAGCGCGTGCGCGGTTCATTTCCGCGAGTTCGAGCGCGTAAATTCCGTAAAGCTCATCTCTGTCAAGGACTCTGCCCGTCGATGATTTCCCATAAAATTGCGGCTGATCCCATTCGTCCTTCCATTTTATGATAGCGCGGTCGGCAAGGGTTTGACCCCCTCCGATATCTCTTGAAATCAAAAATTCATTGACAAAATAGTAGTAGTCATAGATAATCTTACTATCCTCTGCGTCCCACTTGCCGCCCGACCATGTTTCGCCCGTCCAATTTTCCGCGCTCCCGATATTTAAGAGCGAGATATACGGCATCAATAGATCGGGTCTGCCGCCTTGTAACGCTTTAGTCTGAATATCCGCCCACAATTCCCAAAGGTCGGTACCCGTTGCGACCGTCGCGCCCCAATCTCTAAGGGTCTTTTTAATCACGGCTTCGGTGAGCGGTCGGTCAAAATCCCACTCGCCTTTCACGTCGTCGTACCACGCGGTACGGTTGTGCAGCGAGTCGATGAGCTCCGAACCGTCGTTATACTGCTTGTATTTAGCATAAAAATCCGTAGTCACTTGAGTTTCGTCCCAAGGGAGGTTATAGAAGTAGTGTGCGGTCTTAGGGAGCGCGTAAGGCGCGACCGAAATGTCTACATTGACGGTTTCTTCTTTGAGAGCCGTGTCCGCGCCCGCACGGAAGGTAAATTTTATTTCCGCTCTATAGTCCCCCGGTTTTTGGTCGTAATCCGTAAAGAAGCTAAACCAAATCGACGTATTTTCCCCTTTTTTAAGGCTTTGACCGTCGATCGGCGCAAGGATTTCGGGATAAGTTTCCTCATAGAGTGTCACCGCCAAACGCAAGCTTGCGTCGGATATAATAGCTCCGCCGTCTTTTTCTTTAATATAAACCGACGCGTTAAGCTCCGAAATTTCCGTCGCGGTGTTCCATACGAGCTGTAAGCTCCCGTACTCGTTTCGCGCCACGTCGATAGTGACGGCATCGACGCGTTTTGAGCCGACTTTACTGACATATGCCTTTGGCATGACCTTTTCATAAGAATCCGCCGCCCAAATAAAATAGCCGTCGCTCTCCGCGAGGATATCGCGTGAAAAGCCGCTTCTCGTCAAAAGCGCGGCAAGCGGAACCGACGCGACCAATAGAATACACGAAAGCAATATGCCGAACGTCCTCAGCGCGTGTGATTTTTTGACCGCAACGACCTCTTCCGTGCAGCACTGCGCGGCATATTGTTCGGCGCGGCACTTCGCCGCCACTTGTTGCGCACCACCGTACGGCGAACCTCCGTATTGCGCACCTCCGTACGGCGAACCGTAAGGAGCGCGATTAGGCGCGCCCCCGTACGGCGAACCGTACTGCGCCCCGTAAGGCGCGGAACCGTAAGACGAACCTTGCCGCAAACCGTATTGCGAGCCGTATTGCGCTCCGTACGTTGCACCGTACGGTGCAACGTCGTTCCGTGCGATACCGCCGTACTGCACGGTATCGACCGCGCCGCCGTTTTGCGCCGCTTCTATAGGCGCGTCCGCAAGCTCCGCATTTTTCGGTTTTTTCAAAAGATATATGTTGGTAAGGATATCGACGATAAACGCTATCGGAAACATTGCCGCAAACGCCACGGTAAAAAATCTGCCGAAAGGGATATCAAAGAGTTTAAATTCCCATGTCGGAGGCCAACCGCCCGCGCCGTTTAAGAGGGTGAGCGCGTGACCGAAACCGACCGTCAAAAGCCCGATCAAAAAGACCGCGACCGATATTCCCGCGGCGCGTCCGTTACGCGGCGAAAAGCATTCCGTTCTGCCGAAGCTGTAGTGCAGCTTGTCGGAAAGCACGATACCCACGACGATACCTATCGCCGCCGCGTGCCAATAAGAGAGAATGAATTTAAACGGAAAATTATCCACGGCTGTGACGTATCCCGTATATTGATAACCGTTTGTGAGGTTGTCCCAAAGTAGGAGCGCGGCGCACCCTAAAAAGAGGAGTACCGCAAAAAAGTACACACCCTTTGCCGCGACGTCCGATCGGTCGCCTTTTTTGGATTTTTTAGCGAGCCGCACCGCAACGAAATATATCACCGCGCCGACCGCTATAAAAGCTAACTCCTTGATAAACATGTTAGGGAGATAGATGACGATACAAAAATAGTAGACCGCCATTGCGAGTGCAAAGACCTCGAATATCGATTTGACGATATAAACGAGCGACCCGCCGCCAAACGCGCTTTTGCGATTTTTTTCAATCAAAATATTCTTTTTTACGTCCAAAAGCTCCGCATAAATCAAGCGCGTAAGCGTGAGGATAAAGAGGATAGCGGCTACTATCGCCGCAATCTGAAACCCTCTGACCGTGCCCGGTATCGGCGCGCCGGGAAAAAATAGGATTTCGGAGTTATCGATTATTCCGTAGATGCCTATCGCGATAAATAGGACAAAAAAGCTGATGAGATTCCTAACCGTCCTCAAGTCCCTCTTAGACGGAGCGTATCCCGCACGCGAAAACATGCGTATATACGCGTTTTTCAGCTTTTTTCCGTTGTATTGTTCGCCGTAAAGCCGACTTATTTCCTCTTTTGATTTCGGAGAATACGACGCGAACCGCGCCTCCGCATAAGGATTTAGGGGAGATTTTTTTGCGGTCAGCTTAAAGAAAAGAGCCGTAGCCGCAAACAAAAGAGCGTACCCAAACAGCGCAAAGAGCAAAACGACATGCGAACAGTACCGCCACACGGCAAACAACGATATAGCGATCGCCGCAAATTTTACGACGAACGCAAACAAGCCGCGAAACTTTGCATTCGTACCCTTTTCTTGTACATAAGCGCGGTCGTACGAAGCGGTAAAAATTTGAAAACCGCCCATAATACTCGCCATAGAAAGCCCTATCACAAACCCGAACATATACCCGTAATTTTTGACGAACCAACTAAACGCGAGAAACCAACTTTCTTGATTGTAGCCCGTGGTAAGCGTTGCTGTAATTAGTGCGGAAAAGAGCGAAACAAAGAGCAAAATATCCGTCCACTCCTTGATTTGCGGGGTCAGCCGCGGACGCAGCATATAAAAAGCATATGCGGCTATGACGGTTAAGTACATAGTGACGTTGATCGTGCCGAGCGCGGTTCGCCCCCAAAAGAGCGACGTTTCGATAGGATTGAATAGAACAACCCCGCTGAGCAGCAGTACGGCGAGCGCAAAAGCCGCCGAGCTTAGTGCATACGATAGATACAACTTGTTTTTCATGTGTTTAGCCCCCTTATATTTAATGCAAAATGCAGAATGCAAAATGCAGAATTGCGGATTTTTAAAAAGTCGGTGTCATTCTGAGCGAACGCGAAGAATCTCAAACGATTTCTACGAATCCACTCTCTTTATATCAGTAATTCTGCATTCTGCATTTTACATTAAAAATCCTTACTTATTACCTATTACTTGTTACCTATTACTTAAATAAAGTCTCTTCATCTCCGCCGCATCCTCCGCTTGTGTTCCGTCGGATTCGCAAATAATATACGGTTCAAGCCCCGTCCTCCGTATCACGGGCGCAAAATCCTCAAAATACGGGCCGTAGCGGTCGTCGGAAAAGGTAAGATGCCGCACCTCGCCGCCCGTGCTGTATTCTATACGGCTAAAATGGACGTGCATCGTACGCGCCCGCTCCCCGATTACGTCCAAAAACCTCTCGACTATCCCAAGATACGCGTCCGCGTCCTTTAACAAGCCTTGTTCGCGTGCGTTGACGTGCCCAAAATCTATGCACGGAGTATAGATCGGGTCGAGCGCGCTAAGCTTAATTATCTCGTCTACCGAACCGATTTGACCGATTTTGCCCATGGTTTCGGGACAAAGACGTATCCCGTCGTAAAGTCCCGTGCCTTTCACGGCGTCCGCAAGCCTTAAAAGAGCCTCGCAAGCAATGCGAACCGCGTCTTCCCGCGCTTGTTTTACGGGCGAACCGACATGAAAAACCAATCTATTACCGCCGAAAGCCTTTAAGACCTTGAGAGATTCGAGAATGTACCCTTCCGATTTTTCATACGATTCCTCACGCGCAAAGTTGATAAAGTACGGCGCGTGTACGCTCATTTCTATCCCGAATTCACTCGCCGCCGCACCTATCGCCGCCGCGGTTTCTTCCTTTATCAAAATCCCTTTACCAAGCGAATACTCAAAGCAGTCAAGTCCCCGACCATTTAACCACTTCGGCATCTCCACCGTGTGCTTGTTTCCTTCCGCATAAAAGCTGCCGCTGTTCCCCGCGGGACCGAATTTTATCATCGTTGTAAACCCTTTAATTTTTTTGATAATAGAGGTGCGAGACAAAATTTTTAAAAAAATTTTTTCTCTGCACTCTTTTCAAAAATTTTAACGCTTTTTTATCTAATATAAAATACAAAGTGCTTGTTTCTCTTTTTATCCTTGCTTTTCAACTCTCAACTCTCAACTTTTATTCCTTCCGCTTCAAGTCTTAATCGATAGAAAAACTGCAACCATTCGGGCTGTTTATCGACCGTTAGTTTAATCCGTTCTAACGAACGTTTACCGACCCGCCTATCAAGGATTGCCAACATACGCACAACCGGATTTTCCGATTTTAACGCGTCTTGTATGTCGCTTGAAAATAATATTTCAACGGCTTCAAAAAAATCCCACGGTTCAAATATGCCTTTCGATTTTAGTTCGGATTCAATTTCATTAAGCAATTTCATGTACTCATCACGCGACAAGTTTGTATAGTCTATTCCACGCTCAACCACCGTAAAATAGCCCGCCGTTTCATTTGTAAAAGGAAAATTTATCTTTTCAACCTTGTCCACAATGACGACAACCCGTCCGCCATCGTCGTGCGCCTTGTGATAGCGCGTCTGAAAATACATAACGCGTCCGCGTAAAGACTCGCAAAGAAAATCTTGCTCTAATATTTGACGCGTTTTAGACCACGGTTGTTTCATTTAGTACCTCTATTGCATATTTGTAATAATTATAACAAAAAACCATTTTTATAACGGCACTCCTACTGTAGGGGACGATGCCCTCATCGTCCCGCAAAAACAAGAAACCTCTTATTTACGGGATAGATGAAATTCCACTACTTTTTTATTCGGATACGGGACGATGAAGGCATCGTCCCCTACAAAAAATGCAAAGTGCTTGTTTCTCTTTTTATCCTTAATTTTCAACTTTCAACTCTCAATTTTCAACTTAATGCGTTCCGCGTCGCTCTTAAGCTGTTTAACCAACTCTTCCTTTGTGTCAAAGCGCACAACGTCCCTTATTCTCTCCAAAAACTCAATTTCCAACAGCTTTCCGTACTGTTCTCCGCTTATTCCGTCGATATAGCTCTCAAAGAGGTATTTCCCCTCGTCCGAAAAGGTCGGACGCGCACCCGCGTTTGTGACAGACGGGTGAAACTCGCCGCCGTTTATGCGCGACCGCGTAAGATATACGCCCTCTTTTAAGCGAACGGTTTCCGTTGGCGGCTCTATATTCGCCGTCGGAAACCCGATCGCCGCACCCGTTCCCGTTCCGCGGATCACGCGCCCCGAAACAAAATACGAACGGCCTAAAAGTCTGTTTGCGCCCTCTATATTTCCCTCCGTAAGATATGCGCGAATCCGCGAACTGCCGATCTTTTCGCCGCCGTCCTTTACCGTCCCGCATACAAAAAGAGGCACTCCTCTCCGCTCTAAATACTCCCTAAGCTCTCTTATCCCCCAAGCCGCACCCGCGGAAAAGCGATAGTCCTCCCCGACGACCGCGCCGCGTATATCCGCGCCGTCAAAAAGCTTATCCAAAAAAGCCTCTCCCGTCATGCGCCTAAACTCCTCGTCAAACTCCGCGCACAAGACATAATCCGTCTCGAAATACCTAAGCCGCGTCTCAAAATCATACACGGGCAAAATATCCTTTCCGAGCGTCCTATAAGGATTGTTAGCAAACGTCACAACAGCCGTCTTAACCGAGTTTTTATCGGCTTGCGCTTTCGCCTCACAAATCAAGCTCCTATGTCCTATATGGACGCAATCCATATAGCCCAATACGACTATCAACGGTTCGCCGACTTTCTCTCCGAAAGAAATTATTTTCGGTATTTGACTTTCTCCCCAAAGCCCGTCATTTTTCTCATCAACTTTCAACTTCCCGTTCTCTTCCTCAACTTTCAACTTTCCGTTTTCAACTTTCAACTCCCCTTTCTCTTCCTCAACTTTCAACTTTCCGTTTTCAACTTTCAACTCCCCTTTCTCTTCTTCCCAAAGTCTCGTTTCTATTTCCAGCATTCCCTCGCAATTTTTTCCTATCCCGAAAAGCCTATTTTTAGCGTATATACGAAACTCCCCGACGGGAAGACCTAAAAGCTCCTTTTCGGACAGTTTTACGCCGTTGTCGAGTTTTCCGAAAAGCCCGTCCGCGACGTCATAGCGCGGAATATCCGTCAACGCGGATTCGGTCGGTATCAAATCAATTTTGTCACGACCCAAAAATTCCTCAAGGCTCACCGCGTCGCAAGCTTTAAACGCGCCCGCTTGAAGTCTTGTCAAGCGGCTCATGTACGCAAACGTACCGCACTCCGCGCCTAAGTCACGCGCAATACTTCTGATATACACGCCGCCCAAACAATCTACCTCTATCTCCGCGACCCCGTCCGCGTACGACAAAATATCTATACCGCTTATGGTGACCTTTTTGGGCGAAAGCTCGACGGTTTCACCTTGTCTTGCAAGTTGATACGCCCGCACGCCCCCGACGGATTTTGCCGAATATTGAGGCGGCATCTGAAAGACCTCGCCCGTGAGACTCTTTGCCGCACGCACAAGCTCCGCGTGTTCGGGGATTTTGCCGCCCGACCGAACCACGGTTCCCTCGCGGTCAAGCGTATCGGTCTCGATACCGAAGGTCACTTCTGCACGGTAAAGCTTCCGTTTTTTGAGAAATCGGTCAAAAAGCCTTGCCGCCGTCCCGACCGCAACGACCAAAACGCCCTCTGCGGCGGGGTCGAGCGTCCCAAGATGCCCGACACGGATTTTTTTATCTCCGAAGAGCGCGAAAATTCGTTTTTTTACCTTGACGACGACGTCTGAGGACGACATACCGCAAGGCTTGTAGATGTTTAAAAAACCGTTCATACTTCCTTTGTAATTCAAAATGCAGAATGCAAAATGCAGAATGCAGAATTGCGGATTTTAAAATAAAGTCGATGTCATTCTGAGCATAGCGAAGAATCTCAAACGTTAGCCGTTCGACCGCTAATCGGATTATTATCACAATATTATTCGGAGAAATCGTTTTAGATTCTTCGCTGCGCTCAGAATGACACCGACTTTTCCTTTAATCCGTAATTCTGCATTTTGCATTCTGCATTAAAAATCCTCAACTTTCAACTTAAACGATTCGATCTCCCGCCGCCTTTACCAATCTTTCCACGACGTCCTCATACACTCCCGCTATTCTGCACCCCGCGGCTAACCTATGCCCGCCGCCGCCGAATTCGCCCGCGATATCCGAAGCGTCAACGGGTTCTTTGGTGCGTATGCTGACCTTATAGTGGGTTTTGTCCGCTTCGGTGATAGCGATTGCGGCTTTTACGGTGTCGATCGACTGAACGGTATTGACTATTCCGTCGGTTTCGTCCATGCCCGTTCCCGTTTCGGCGAAGTCGTTCAAAAAAAACGTCACTACCCCGATCGTATCGTTCTTAAAAAATCTCGTGTTTCCGAGAGCCTTTCCCGCCAAAAGAAACGCGGGTTTCGTCTTTTTTTTGAAAACGTGATAAGCGATCTCCGCTGCGTCTATCCCGTAACCGTATAATTCCGCGGCGACCTTGTGCGTTTCGGCGGTGACGGACGGGTAGGTAAAACAACCGCTGTCCGTCAAAATCCCCGCAAAAAGATTCGTCGCGACCTCACGCGTCAAGCAATCGACGGGAAATTCCTTAATCAACGTATAGATGATTTCCGCGGTCGCCGCCTTTTCGGGGTCGACGTACATATAGTCGCATTTGAGCGTATGGGTCTTGTGATGATCGATACAAATCTTGATTTCAGCCGCATCGAACGTCGCGCTCATCGTCCCCACGCGGCTCTTATCGCCCGCGTCAATGATGACGGCAGCCTCGTACGGCTGCGGTGTTCCCTCGTTTAAAACTTGATTTGCCGTATTAAATCTATTGCAAAAAGGCAAATACTTCAATTTGTCGCCGATCGGATCAGCGGAAAGAAGATCCGCCTCTATCCCCAAAACTCTTAGCGCACCGTAAAGCGCAAGCGCGGAGCCTACCGTATCGCCGTCGGGATTGATATGGCAAATCAACGCAATTTTGGTCTTTTGCAACAACACCGAAGCGATTTTTTTCAATTTTTCCATCAACTCTTATTCTTTCCCTTTTTTCACTAAAAAGCGAGTGTCATTCCCTCTCTTATAATCCTTAATTTTCAACTCTCAACTTTCAATTCTCAACTCTTATTCTTTATCCCTTAACACATTGTCAATGATTTTATCCATTTTTAAGCCGTATTCTATAGAATTATCCGCGGCGAAACGAAGCTCGGGCATATTGCGGAGCTTGACTTTATCCTTGACGAGATTGCGGATATAGCCCGCCGCGCTTTTTAACGCGCTCAAGACCTCTTTTATATCCCCGTTTAACACGCTGACATAGACCGTCGCGCTCCCAAGATCCTTTGCCGTCAAGACCTCCGTCACGCTGACAAACCCGTTCATGCGCGGATCCTTTATCTCATCATTGCCGATAATCACGGCGATTTGCCGCTTGAGTTCGGAATTAACTCTGTCGATATTCATTTTTTCGTTCCTTAAACCTCTATTTGTTCCTTGATAAATGCTTCTATAACGTCATTTTCTTTGATATCGTTGTAGTCCGTAATCCCGATACCGCATTCAAATCCCGTCGCGACCTCTTTTGCATCGTCCTTAAATCTCTTTAACGACGCGACGTTGCCCTCGTGTATCACTATATTTTCACGGAGCAGTCTAAGCTGAGCATTGCGCGTAATCTTTCCGCTCGTCACCATACAGCCCGCAATCGTCCCCGCGCCCGTGACCTTAAAGACTTGTCTTACGGATGCTTGTCCTAAGACTACCTCTTTAAACTTCGGTGCAAGCATTCCCTTAATGGCTTTTTCTACGTCCTCTATCGCGTCATAGATGATCCGATACATTTTGACGTCCACTTCGGCGCGTTCGGCGGCCGCTTTGGCTTTTGTGTCGGGACGGACGTTAAATCCGATGATGACAGCCGACGACGTATCCGCAAGCATGACGTCCGATTCGTTGATCGCGCCCACCGCCGCATGAATGATACACACCCTAACTTCGGGATTTGAAATCTTGAGAAGGGCTTGCGACAACGCCTCGACCGAACCTTGAACGTCGCCTTTTACAATCAAATTGAGATCCTTTACAAGTCCCTCGCTTATCTTGTTGTATACGTCTTCGAGGCTCATCTTTGCGCTTGCGCGGAGCTTTTGGCTCTTTACTCTTACGCTTCGTTCGCCTATGACTTGCTTTGCCAACTTTTCGTCCGCGACGGCAAAGATATTTTCGCCCGCCTCCGGTACTATGTCAAAGCCTAATACCGAAACGGGGATACTTGGACCCGCCTCTTTGATATTTTTGCCCTTGTCGTCAATCATGGCTCTCACGCGGCAAATAGCCGTACCCGCCACAATCGTATCCGCAATTTTGAGAGTCCCGTTTTGGACAAGCACCGTTGCGACGGGACCTCTGCCCTTGTCGAGCTTCGCCTCTATAATAGTACCGCGTGCCGCTCGTTTAGGATTTGCCGTCAGTTCCTTTACCTCCGCAAGGGTCAAAATGTTTTCGAGTAAAGCTTGTACGCCCTCACCCGTCTTTGCCGAAACCCCGACCATAGGCACGTCGCCGCCCCATTCCTCGGGGAGAAGTCCGTGTTCTGAAACCTGTTGTTTTATTCTGGCGATATCCGCGGCGGGCTTGTCTATCTTGTTGATAGCCGCAATTATCGAAACTCCCGCGGCTTTTGCGTGGTTGATAGCCTCGATAGTTTGAGGCATAACCCCGTCGTCGGCGGCGACCACCAAAATCGCGATATCCGTCACTTGCGCTCCACGCGCTCTCATCGCCGTAAACGCTTCGTGTCCCGGCGTATCGATAAAGGTAATCGGCTTTCCGTTCAGCTCGATCGTATACGCGCCGATATGCTGTGTGATACCGCCCGCTTCGCCCTCCGCAACTTGCGTTTTGCGGATATAGTCGAGGAGCGAGGTCTTACCGTGATCGACGTGACCCATGATAGTGACGATAGGCGGTCTGATTTCGTTTGCGGTATCGTCTCCGAGTTCCTCCTCGATATTGAAGTTTTCGAGAGCCTCCTCGTATGTCTGCTCAAGCTTTTGAACCAATTTTACACCGAATTCGCCCGCAATGAGTTCTGCGGTTTCAAAATCAATGTTGTCGTTAATGGTCTTTATCATATTGAGTAAAAAGAGTTTCTTGACGATTTCCGCGGCAGTTTTGCCGATTTTTTCGCTCAAAACCTTGATAGGGACTTCGAGCGTCGTGATGACCGCCTCTTCTATCCCCGCGACGGGCTGAATAAATTCATGCCGTTTTTGTCCTCTTTTTACCTTGTATCTCTTGTTTGCGACTACCTCGTCGTCCTCGCCGACGCTGACGTCCTCGACGACGTAACCCTTTTGAATGAGAGCCTTTTTGGTCAACGCTTTTTTGTCGTCAAACGGCGTCTTCTTCTTTTCTTTATTTACCCCGCGTGACGCATCGGGCAAAATCGGCGGCGCGGCCATCGGCGGGCGACCGTTCGGTCTGAATCCGCCTCCCGTCCCGCTCGGACGAGGACCGCCTTGTCCCCCTTGATACGGCGGGCGGGGACCACCCTGTCCCGGTTGGTAAGGAGGACGTGCTCCCCCTTGTCCGCCTTGATACGGAGGACGCGGCGCGCCTTGTCCTTGTTGGTAAGGAGGTCGCGCATTGCGGTCATAACCGCCGCTCCCCGCGTTTCTGTCGTAACCTCCCGCGTTTCGGTCATAGCCTTGGCGCACGCCCGAACTGTATGAGGTCGTCATAGACGCTTCGGCTTGAGCACGCTTTGCGGGATCGGACGAAACGATCGGCTTCGGCGAAACGGGTTCTTGTTTCTTTTCTTCCGCGACCTTAGGCGGTTCGTTTTCCGCTCTCCTAACCTCGCCGAATTCCTGCATATCCAAAAAATCAGCCGCTCTCTGTTTGCTGTCGGTCTTATGCTGTGCTTTTTCCGCGTCGGTCTTAGCCGTTTCAACGTCCGACTTAACCGTTTTCGCATTGGATTTCGGCGTTTCTATATCGGATTTTGACGCGTCTATATCGGATTTCGGCGTTTCCGCATCGGACTTAGCCTCGTCCGGTTTTGACTTTTCGGCAGCAAGCTTTTCGGACTTCTTTTTTTCGTCGGCAAGCTTTTTAGCGGACTCCGCTTTTTGTTCGGACTCCGCTTTTTTGACGGCGTCGGCGGCGGCGTCGGCGGCGGCTTTTTCCTTTTCCGCTTTTTCGGTACGCTCGCGCTCGGCTCTTTCGGCTTTTCTCACCGCAGCCTCTTTTTCCGCTTCTTTTTGAGCCTCCGCCGCGGTTTTAGCTTTTTCCGCTTCCAACCGTTTGGCGGCGTCCGCCGCTTTTTCTCTGACCGCCGACATAGTTTGATCAAGCCCTTCCTTGACGGAACGGATTCTCGCGCTCAAACTGCCGAGCTTAGACGCCTCAAAATTTTTCAATTCCTTGATATGTTCGATTGCGTCGGGTTTTTTTGCTGCTTCACTCATGCTCTTTGACCTCCGAGAGCTTTTGGCAGCTCTCTAAAATTTGTATTGCTAATTCTCTGTTTTTAATGGATATCACTTTTACGTTTACACGCTTTACTATATCGCCCAATCCCTCTAAAAAAAAGACGGGAACGCGTTTTTTTTCGGCGATAAATACGATTTCTTTTCGGGATTTTTCGCTGAGCGAACAGTCGCCCAAAATCACGCGAACCGTCGCCCTCATATCCTTTATCCCGTCCAACCCAAACACCACGCCGCCCGACTTAATCGCAAAGCCCGTATAAGCGGTAATTTTTCGGATTAACTCCTCTCTTGTTTCCATTCTCTCATTATCCTTAATTTTTGCGGTCATACTGCTATCGTTTGAGATTCTTCGCTTCGCTCAGAATGACGTCGGCGTTTTTGTCTTGTTATCCGCAATTTTCAACTTTCCACTCTCAACTTTCAACTTAAAAAGAAGGTGTCATTCTGAGCTTGCGAAGAATCTCAAACGATTTCTCCGAACATACATCTCTAACTATCCTTACTTATTACCTATTACTTATTACTTGTCACCTAAAATGTCGTCGTCATGTCTTCTCTTACACTCTTCCTTATACTCGTTCCCGATGTATCCGTACACTTCGTCGGGTACGGCGCACCCGAACACCTTGTGCAACAGCTTTTTTTTGACGCATTTATTGATACAATCGGGGTTGTCGCAAACATACGCGCCCCGACCCGCTTTTTTGCCCTTAAAATCAAGGGTAATCGCGCCGTCCTTGTCCCGTACTATACGGAGCAAGGTCTTTTTATCTTGCATGGTTCTGCATGAAATACACATGCGCTGCGGTATACTTTTCATTTCCGTTCTCTTATTCTAATCCTATTTTATGCTTCGGTTATTATACCGCCGACATTTTAGATTCTTCGCCGCGCTCAGAATAACGGCGGCTTTATTTTGTGATCCTCAATTCTGCATTCTGCATTCTGCATTTTGCATTAAAAAATCGGTGAACGGGCTCTTATGCAACTCATTCCTCTCCGTCCGTTGCAATATCGGATGCAACGTCACGTTGCTCGTTTTCCGATTCCGAATTTGCTTCCGCAATCCCGCTCTCCACAAACGCCGAATAGGACTTAACGTCGATCTTAACATTGGTAAGCTTTGCCGCAAGTCTTGCGTTTTGTCCGCTCTTGCCGATAGCAAGCGACAGTTTGTCGTCGGGGACGACCGCTTTTGCGACTCTGCCGTCCTCGCTGATTTTGACAAATTCGGGTTTTGCGGGGCTCAATGCGCGTGAAACGAACTCCTCTTGGTTTTCGCTCCAAAGAATGATATCTATTTTTTCGCCGTTCAGCTCGTCCACTATCGCGTTTATTCTCGTACCCTTATTTCCTATACACGCGCCTACCGCGTCCACGTTGATATCCTCCGAATACACCGCCATCTTTGTACGGTAACCGGGTTCGCGGACGATAGCCTTGATGAGGACAAGCCCCGCGCCGATTTCGGGTACTTCGAGTTCAAAAAGCCGTCTGACAAAGCCCGCGGAACTTCTCGACACCACGACTTGCGTCGTCTTGCCCATATTGCGGATTTTTTTGACATAGACTCTTACGGAATCTCCGACGTGGAAATTTTCCGACGCAATCTGATCCGACGCCATAAGCACGCCCTCAAGCTGTGTGTTCGTCATCTCGACGTAATAGGTGTCGCCCTCCTTGCGGCGAACGACCGCCGTCATGATTTCGCCCTCTCTGTCGCTCATTTCGCTCAAGACCATATCTTTTTTGAGGTCGTTTAACCTCTGAATGATCACTTGTTTAGCGGTCTGCGCGGCAATTCTCGTAAAGTTTTTAGGAGTGACGTCTTCTGTGATGATACTCCCCGCCTTGTAGGACGGATCGATCTCTTGCGCCTCTTCCAAAAGGATTTGCTTATCCTTTTCGGTGATCTCCTCGACGACCTCGCGGTAAGCGTACACCTTTATAGTGAATTTTTCGGGATTTAGACGTACGGCAATCCCGCGGCTTTCGCCGTATTCTTTTTTGTAAGCGGACGCAAGCCCCGCCTCAATAGCCTCTATAAGGGCTTCCTTATTGATGCGTCTTTCTTTTTCGAGAATGTCCAACGCTTGAAAAAAATCTTTGTTGATCATAAAAATTATCCTCTTTCATCGTTATATATTGTAGCTCCGAATCCGTAAACCGAATCCGTATTTTGTTTTTTGTGTGTACTTAATAATAAAAATCCAAACCGAATGTTTTGTATGTCGCCCGTAATTTTATTCAAACCGAATATACGGTTTTACCTTAGCGACGTTCTTTCGTTCGGCGGCAAGCTCCGTCCCGTCGACGGTTATCACGACGCATTCCCCGTCGTATGATTTCAAAAATCCGATATGCTTTTTTTTACCGTTTTGCGCGGTATAGAGCGCGATTTCCACCTCTTTTCCCACCGTTCGTTTAAAATCATTTTCGGTCTTTAGCGGGCGGTCTATCCCGTAGGAAGATACGTTTAGCATATACTTTTCGTCGTAGGTCGGATTTAACTCGTCCAACGGCTCGTCGATTGCCTTGTGTACCTTTTCGCAATCGTCGAGCGTAATCGGATTTTCCGCGCCTATGTATACGGTGAGATTCAGATCGCCGTACTTGCGCGAAAACTCCACCTCAAGGGTTTCGTACCCCATGGGCGCAATAATGTTTTCGATAAATCCTTTAATGACTTCCACAGACTTCGGCATATTTCTCTCTTTAAAAAGCCTTCTCCCCCGCGCAATACGCGGTTAAACGGCTCCCCCGCTCAAAAACTTTGGGAGCGGTTTCCCGCTCCCAAATAAATTGAAATTTATTTATTGATACTATTCTATCACAAAATCTAAAGATAATCAACCGTTTTGCGGCTTTTTTTTAAATACTTTTAAATGGCGTAATGCTTGTTTAATGCAGAATGCAGAATGCAAAATGCAGAATTGCGGATTTAAAAGAAAAGTCGGTGTCATTCTGTATTACCTTAATTTTCAACTTTCAACTTTCAACTCTCAACTATTCTCCGTATATCATCTCGTTGCCGCCGCCGATTTTCTTGTCTGTCGGTTTTGAGTCGTTTTTCGTATCGACAAACGACGGCTTGTCCTCTCCTATCTGACTTTTCCAAATCTTTGAATAAATTCCGTTTTTTGCGAGGAGATCGCGGTGTGTCCCGACCTCCGTTACACGATTTTGATCGATGACGACGATTTTGTCGCAACGTCTGACGGTGGAGAGCCTGTGCGCTATGAGTATCACGGTGCAATCCAGATCAAAGAGGGTTTCGTAGATTGCAGCCTCCGAAACAAAATCGAGATTGCTCGTCGCCTCGTCGAGAATCAGGATTTGCGGATTTTTAAGTAAAGCGCGTGCAAGCGCAAGCCGTTGCCGTTCTCCGCCCGATAGATTTGCGCCCGCCTCCTCAAGGTATGAACCGTACTTAGCGGGCAAGCGTTCGATAAACTCCGCGCACCCCGCCTTTTTACAAGCGTCTTTCATCTCCTCATAGGTTGCGTCGGGTTTCCCGATTTTTATATTTTCCTCTATCGTTCCGCTAAAGAGTTCTACGTTTTGAGGAACGTACGCTATCTTTTGACGGAGTTTTTTCTTATCCAATTCCTCGACGTTGTAGCCGTTGATGAGGATATTTCCCTCCTCTTGCGTCCAAAGTCCGAGTAAAAGCTTAGCGAGCGTGGTCTTTCCTCCTCCGCTTTCGCCGACCAACGCGACCTTTTGTCCGCCATAGATTTTTAACGAGATATCTTTTAGGACGGGTGCGCGGTTTCCGTAACGAAAGGTTAGGTTTTCAATTCGTATATCCCCGTCGAGATCAAATTCCTTGACCAAATTCCCGTCGTTTTGCTGTTCCTCGTCGAGGTCATAAAATTCGCTCATGCGTTTCATAGCTATACTCGCCTCTTGTATCTGCATCTGTAGTCCGACGAGCCGCCCTATCGGGTCCATAAAGTAGCCCGACAGCGACATAAACGCAAACATGCTTCCGAGCGTGATATCCCCGTTCATTACAAAAAGCGCGGCGACAAACGTCATGACGATATTTCCGATATTCCCGAAAAAGCCCGCAATCGCTCCTTGAATGTTGCTTGTGACGCTTGTCTTGTACCCGACGCGGAGCGCGGAAATATATTTATTTTCGGTTTTTTCGAGGGTATCGTCCTCTATCCCAAAGCTTTTCACGGTTTCTACGCCCTTTAAGCTGTCGATAATCTGACTGTTGAGGGCGGCTTGCTTTTCCATGCTTTTGAGGTTTAGCTCTTTGTACGGCTTTTTAAAGGCATAGACCAGCGCCGCGTTTAAAATCGTGATAATCGCTATTATCAAAAAAAGCGTCTTGTTCATGACGAATAAAATCACACCGCTGACCGTAGCGAGCAGTATGTCTATAATGAGTGAAAGACTGACCGTCGTAAAAATGTTTTTGATAGTCCCCGCGTCCGAAAAGCGAGTGAGGATATCACCCGTTCTGCGCGTCCCAAAAAATTTTGCGGGCAAGTGAAAAATGTGTTTAAAGTATCCGAGCATGAGCGGAATATCGATTTTTAGCGAGAGGTGCAACAATAAGTGCTGCCTTGCCGCGGATAGCGCAATATTAAACAGCCCCACGACCCCAAAGCCGATACAAAAAAGCAATAA
>JAITOQ010000079.1 GCA_031289865.1 Clostridiales bacterium | reverse complement strand
TTGAGAATTGAAAGTTGAGAGTTGCGGATTCTTTTAATGCAGAAGGCAGAAGGCAAAATGCAAAATGCAGAATGCAGAATGCAGAATTGCGGATAAAAAGTAGGTGTTCTATTGTAGGGGCGACCGCCCTCGGTCGCCCGTAATCCGAATAAAAAAGTCGGGGTCATTCGGAATCCTATTTGTATTTTTGCGGTTATACCGCCAACATTTTAGATTCTTCGCATTCGCTCAGAATGACAAGTGCTTTTTTATTCGGATATGGGACGATGTGGTCATCGTCCCCTACAAGAGGACAATGACTTCTATAAAATCCGCAATTCTGCATTTTGCATTCTGCATTTTGCATTTTGCATTTTGCATTTTGCATTAAAAATTCCTCACTATTACCTACAATTAAAAGGGAATTATGTCAGAGCTAACGATAGAAGAAAAGCTAAAAACCCTTCCGAACGAGCCGGGGGTATATCTCATGCTCGACGCCGACGGAAACATTATTTACGTCGGCAAGGCGAGAGTACTCAAAAATCGGGTTCGGCAGTATTTTCAAGCCAACCGCAACCGCGGCGAAAAGGTCGAGGCGATGCTCCGCAAGGTGCGTGATTTTCGCTATGTCGTCGTCAACAATGAGATCGAGGCTCTTATGCTTGAGAGCAATCTCATCAAAAAGCATAAGCCGCAGTACAATATTCTCCTAAAGGACGACAAGGCTTATCCCTTTATCAAGATTTTTGTCAAGGAGGAGTATCCGCGTATCGAGGTCACCCGTATCATAAAAAACGACGGCGCGAAGTATTTCGGGCCGTATATGTTAGGTATAGGGGTAAAAGATATGATTGCCCTTATAGAGGGCGCGTTTCCTCTTAGGAATTGCAAGGACGGCTTTAGGGAGGCGCGCAAAAACAAGCGTCCGTGTCTCAACTATCACATAAAACGCTGTCTTGCGCCGTGCTGTCTCGACGTTTCTGCCGAATACCGTGCGGCGATTGACGACGTGACGGATTTTTTGTCGGGACACGACAAAAAGATAGAAAAAATTTTAAACGAAAAAATGAACGACGCGGCAAGCCGCGAGGATTACGAAGCCGCGATATATTACCGCGACAAGCTGAAGATTTTGGATAAGGTGGTCCGCAAGCAGATTGCCGTACTCGGACGCGATTTTAATCTCGACGTCTTTGCGGCTGCGGATAACGGCATGTTCGGCGCGGTGTCCTTGATAGTGGTGCGCGGCGGCAAGATTGTAGGACAAGAGAATTTCATTTCGGAGGACGCGTCGCTCACGGTTGCCGAAACCCTCGGCTCGTTTATGCGGCAATATTATACGGTACAATCCGTCAGTACGGCTGAGGTAGTCGTCGCGGAATCCCCCGAAGAGATATGCGAGATGGAGGAACTCCTCTCCGCAAAGCGCGGCGGGCGCGTCAGAATCTCCGTCCCCAAGTCGGGTATCCGAAAGGAGCTTGCAGACACCGCACTCAAAAACGCGGAGGAATATCTCCGTATAAACGGCTTAAAAGCCGACAAAAAACGCGACATGACATACGGCGCGGTGGAATTACTCCAATCGGTTTTGGGACTGAAAGCCCTCCCGAAACGGATAGAGGCGTATGATATTTCCAATATCAGCGGACAGTACAAGGTGTCGAGCATGGTCGTCTTTACGGACGGTATGCCGCATAACGCGCACTATCGGCGGTTTCGGATAAAGACCGTAACGGGCGCGGACGATTTTAAGTCGATGAACGAAACTCTTGCGCGGCGGCTCTTGAGACTCAAGGAGGACTCCGACAACAAGGACGTCAGCTTTGGGACAAAGCCCGACGTTATCTTGATAGACGGTGGAAAGGGACAGCTTTCCGCCGCCGCCGCCGCGCTCACGGAGAGCGGAGTCGGGGGGATAGAATTGATATCCCTTGCCAAGCGCGACGAGGAGATATATACCTTGTTTTTAGACGAGCCCGTGCGCCTTTCAAAGACAAACGCCGCGCTCCAGATGCTTATGCGCGTCCGCGATGAGGCGCATAGATTTGCAATCACATATTTCCGAAAATTAAAAGCGTCCAAAGAGTTTGAATCGCAACTATACAAAATAGAGGGTATCGGCAAGAAAAAAGCGGAGCTCCTTTATCGGCATTTTAAAAGCATAGAAAAAATCAAGAGCGCAACTGCCGCAAAGCTTACGGAATGCAAGGGAATAGGAAGGGTTGACGCGGAACGGATAGAGGGGTATTTTAAAGGCGAATAACAAAATAACCCTTTAATCACTTTACAAATAGATTAAAAGGTTTTACAATATAGACGTGACGGAATGAGGTAGGTTTATATGAAAATTAGGTTTATCTTCTTTGTAATACTTCTCTTGTTTATTGGTGGTGTAACTTATGCAATTATAGACAGCTATATTGATGAAACAAAAAGACAAGGTGCGATCGATAACGGAGTTGTGGTTGAGGCGGTCGCGTATAAGGTTAGATATACAGGGGCAGCAAGAGGTCATAACAGTTATACACCGTATTCACTGCTTTATGAGTATACAAGTAATGAAGGAATAAGATATGAGGGGTTTGCGATTGCTTTCGGTTATTTCCAAACCGAAGAAGAAGCAAGCAAATATATCGGCAAAAAAGTAAATATATATATTGACGGGAAAGGGAATAGTATTGCCGTAGGCGACAAACCCGATGTTGCTTGGCAGCTGATATTGTCGGTAGTACTATCGATTGTGTTCGTTGCGGGTGTGATTTTTGTCGTTTGGCTTTTCGTTCCGCGGCGTAGGGGACGTTGCGTCAAAACGGTGAACGGACGTAGTGTCAAAAAAACGAACGGACGCACCGTAAAAACGGTGAACGGACGTAGTGTAAAAATGGTGAACGGGCGCAGCGTCAAAACGGTGAACGGACGCAGCGTCAAAACGGTGAACGGGCGCGACATCAAAACAATAAATTGGCGCACCGCCAAAACCATAAACGGACACGCCGTCAAAACGGCAAACGGGAGCACCGTCAAAACGATAAACGGACGGCACGGAAAAACCGTAAAGGTGTTTACAAAAAAAGAAGCGGACGGTGCGGCAAAACCGTAAAAGTGCGCATTGAACATGCGCCAAAGTACGCATTGAACACGCGCCAAAGTACGCATTGGGATTGAGCCAAAGTGCGCATTGGGATTGAGTCAAAGTACGCATTGGGATTGAGTCAAAGTGCGCATTGAATGTGCGCCAAAGTACGCATTTTGCTTGACAAGCGGCGATTTTAGGAGTATAATCAATTATGATGAGTATCAAAGGGGGGGCTTGAACTTCTATGGATTACCTACCGAGATTGATTGAATCTACTGTCGAGGTCGCAATGAATGTGGCGGGCTGTGTGGTGATAGAGGGACCGAAATGGTGCGGCAAATCTACGACGGCAAAGCGTTTTGCGAACACGGTTGTGGAGCTTGCAAAACCGAACATGTTCCGACAATACAAAATGTATGCCGACATGGGTGACGACGAGTTATTTCGCGGAGAAAAGCCGCTTATGTTTGACGAGTGGCAGAAGCTCCCCGATCTATGGGACTATATCCGCGCCGAGATAGACGCGAGCGGCGGGCTGAAAGGTCAATATATTCTCACCGGTTCGGCGCGTCCCGTCGAGGATAAAAAACGTCACAGCGGCACCGGCAGAATTATAAGGGTCGTCATGCGCCCGATGTCGCTTTGGGAATCGAGGGATTCGAGCGGCGAGGTCAGTTTGGCTGAGTTATTTAACGGTACGGCAAAGGTTTCGGGCAAGCAGAAACAAAATCTCCGCGAAACGGCATATCTGCTGTGCCGCGGCGGGTGGCCCGAAACCGTAAAGCAAGAGAATACGGCGCAAGCACTGTTTTTGGCGAAGAAGTATGTCACCTCAATCGTTGAAACCGATATTGTAGAGCTTGATGACATAAAGCGCAATCCAGCGCGGGCGAACGTGATTTTGCGCGCTTACGCGAGGAACATTTCCGCGCCCGCTAAGTTCTCGACCTTGCAAAAGGACATCGAGGTCAACGACTCGGCGATGGATATGCGGACGCTTGATTCCTATATCAATGCATTCAAAAAACTGTTCGTTATCGAGGATATTGCGGCATGGTCGCCGAAGCTCCGTTCTCAAACGGCTGTGCGAACCGCCGATACGCGTCAGTTTGTAGACCCCGCAATAGCCGCCGCCGTACTCGGCGCGACACCGGACGATCTCTTGTCCGACCTCAACACGTTCGGCTTGTTATTTGAGTCAATGTGTATCCGCGACCTCAGAGTTTATGCCGAACGGTTGGACGGCAAGGTATATAATTATCGCGACAAGACGGGACTTGAAGCCGATGCTATCATTCATCTCGACAACGGGAAGTGGGCGGCAATCGAGGTCAAACTCGGTAGCGACGACGCTATTGAGCAAGGCGCGAAGCATCTACTTGAGCTGCAAGCGCGAATAGACACCGAAATGATGAAAAAGCCTTCTTTCCTTATGGTAATGACCGCTTCGCCCTATGCCTACCGCCGTCCCGACGGCGTATTCGTCGTCCCGATCGGATGCTTGAGGGACTAAAGCAATAATACGTTTAAAACGATTATTTCAAAAAACGACACAATGAGCAAGGTTTCTCAAAGAACTTTGCTCATTTTTTTGTGGGACGGGAATAGAGTATGTTAAGGTGATCAACGAGCTTTTGAGTAAAAACCTTGCCGCGGCGGTTCGATCTCTCGGAAAGAGTGCGGAGAATCTCTACGAGCTGCGTATTAGGATCGGAAAGCCGATTGCGGCGGTCGATAGGTACGGTACGGCGGCAACGGTATACCGTGCTTGCGCGGAGGATATCGAGTACGCGTTAAACGTCGCGTCGGGTCATTCGGTATACGCCGTTTCCGAACAGCTTTTGCGCGGCTATATCTCTTATCGCGGCGGCGTCAGAATAGGGGTCGGCGGCGAGGGCGTTCGTGCGGGCGGGCGGCTGACCGCGCTCAAAAATATCAGCAGTCTGAATATCCGCGTACCGCATGAGGTAAAAGGGTGCGCCGATACGATAAAAGAGATTTTTGTCGGCGGCTTAAAAAATATATTGATTATCGCGCCGCCGGGCGCGGGAAAGACCACGCTGCTGCGCGAGATGACGCGGAGATTTTCGCAAAAGGAGCGGAGCATTCTTTTGATTGACGAGAGGGGCGAGGTCGCCGCGGTGTCGGAGGGGGTGAGCGCGCTCGACGTCGGCGACTATACCGACATTTTGACGGGAGTGGATAAGACCCTTGCTTACGAAAACGTCATTCGCGCTATGCGCCCCGATATGATTGTGACCGACGAGCTGTTCGGCGGTGAGGACATAAAGAGTATTTCCGAAATCGTTCGGGCGGGGGTGTTCGTCATGGCGACGGTGCATGCTCGCGGAATCGACGAACTCAAGAATACTTCGTTCGGCGAAGTACTTCGGGTTTTTGATTATTTTGTAATACTCGAACGCGTCGGTTCACCGATTTTTTTAATGCAGAATGCAAAATTCAGAATTGCGGATTTTTAAAAAAGTAGGCGGTATTATGCTCTCTTTGATTGCGGGCGCGGCACTGTTTGTCGCTTGTCTTTACGGCGGCGCGGGAATACGCCGCTATTACAAGGTGCGGTCGGGGTATTTTGAGGAGATAAATAACCTTTGCGGCATGTTGATCGACGAGATTGCCAACCTAAAGACCCCTCTCGAAAAAATTCTCGAAAACTTCACCTTTTTAAAGCGCGGCGAAATCGTCAGACAGATAGACGCATACCGTACATTGCTCAAGACGGAGGTCATCGCAAGCCGTGAAAGCGTCATGAAGGTCGTGGATTCGGCATATCTTAAAAAGGAAGAAAAGCTGATTTTAACCGATTTTTTTATGCTGCTTGGGCGAAGCCATGCCGAATCGCAAATCGTCAACATTAAGCATTACAAATTAAAGTTTGAGGAAATCGGCGCAAAGGCTAAGGAAGCCTATCGGGTACAAGGTGCGCTTGCGTACAAGCTTGGGATTTTACTTGGGATAGCGTTGATGATTATAGTCGTTTAGGAGTGTATTATGAATTTAGATGTCTTGTTTAAAATCGCGGGCGTCGGTATCTTGACCGCCGTCATCAATATCGTTTTAAAAAAGAGCGACAAAGACGAAATCGCTACATTTACGACGCTTGCGGGATTGATTATCGTGATACTTATGGTGGTGGATATGATAGGCGGCTTGTTTGACAGTGTAAAATCGATATTCCGACTGTATTAAAGAATTTTAATTGCAAGCACTCCCCCGCTGCTCGCCCGCTCTTTTTTGCTATTTTCCGCGAACCCTCCCTTGATAAGGGACCTTCATCTGCGGTCGGTTTCGCAAAAAATATCTAAAAAATAGCCGTCTTATCGCTGTATAATAATTCGAAAATGCTTTAATAGTAAGTTCTATCCGTATTGTGAGAGCAAACAAATGGTGAAAACAAACGTTTTAGATTTTTCGCAGGCTCAGAATGACAACAGGCTTTTTTTCGTGGGTAAGTATGGATATTTTTAAGGTTATCGGAGTGGCGGTCGTCGGCGCGGTCATCAGCGTGTTTTTAAAGAGTACAAAGCCCGAATTTGTCGTCTTTACGGTGATGGCGGTCGGGATTATGCTCCTAATCTTTGTTTTAAATTCATTGACCGACGTGATGGACGCGTTTTCCTCCGTCGTTTCCAAAACCAATATAGACGAGGGGATTTTTTCGGGAATCCTCAAAATTATCGGCATAGGTTATCTGACCGAATATTCATCCGAAGTCTGCAACGACATGAGCTGCTCTTCAATCGCGGGCAAAATTCAGCTTGCGGGCAAAATTACGATCTTTTTAATGGCATTGCCCGTGGTGACGGCGTTTGTGGAAATGCTTTCTAAACTCGCAGGATAAAAGAGAGGGGCGGTGCGGGACGATGAGGGCATCGTCCCCTACAAGAGGATGCCGACTTTTCTTTTAAGAGGTTCTATATGAACGACAAAAACAGAAATAGAGCGAAGCGATACCGCAGCTTTCAACTTTCAACCTCAAATTTTCAACTTATCATTCTTTTTTTGATTGCGCTCGCCGTGTTTTTTTGTTTTTTTTCCTCTTCCGACGTTTTTGCCGCGAGTGATGAAAAGGGGAGGGAGGAGGTTGAAAAGGAGCTTGAAAGTAATATCGACGAGAGGCTCGGCGGGTTGGATTTGAGTGAGCTTGAACGCTTTGTCAATTCGTTAGACGACGGAATAGTCAAGGGAAATCTCAAGGATTATATAGACAAGATTGTCAAGGGCGAATACGGTTCGGGCGGGCAAGCCGTATTTAAGATTGCTTCGGAGCTGTTGCTCGCGGACGCGCTCAACCTATTACCTATGCTTGCCGCAATCGTAATCGTATGCTTGTTAAGCGGTTTTGTTTCGGGAGTGACTTCAAATTTTTTAAAAAAATCCACGCAAGAAATCATTTTTTTTGTCTGCTACGCGCTCATTATACTCATACTCATGAGTCGGGTAATCGGCTATATCGAAACCGTGCGAACCCTACTCCAAACCATGACGCGGCTCATGGATATCCTCTTTCCCGTCCTGTTGACCCTCATCACCGCGCTCGGCGGGGCGGTCAGCGTTTCGGCATATCAGCCGCTTATGGCGGTGCTTGCGGTGACGATCGTTTCGGTGATCAGCGGAATCATCGTCCCTTGCTTTATCGCCGCAATCCTCTTTTCTCTCGTCGGAAACATGTCCGAAACAGTCAAACTTGAGGGCTTTAGGAGCTTTTTTAAGACCGCCGCAAATTGGCTTTTGGGGGGTATGTTCGGGCTGTTCACCCTCTTTGTTTCCGTCGAGGGTATCACCGGCGCGGCACTCGACAACGTCACCGTGAGCGCGGTAAAATTTGCGGTGTCGAGCTATGTCCCGATACTCGGAGGATATCTCTCGGACGGGTTCGATCTCGTACTTGGGAGCGTCGTGTTGATAAAAAATGCACTCGGCTTTACGGGAATAATGATTATGCTGTCTGTCATTCTCGCGCCCGTCATAAAAATGGCGGTCTTTATCCTCGTCCTAAAATTGACCGCCGCCATCGCCGAACCTATCTCCGACAAGCGTATTTCAAAGATGATTTCGTCGCTTGCCTCGAATATGAAGCTGTTGATTACATCGGTGTTGGGGGTGGGGTTTATGTTTTTTTTGACGGTTATGCTTGTCATTATGACGGGAAACGTTATTTAAATTGAAAGTTGAGAGTTGAAAGTTGAAAAATGAGGATTTTTTAATGCAGAATACTTTTTTAATGCAGAATGCAGAATGCAAAATTATCGATATTTAGAGAAATAGGTGTCATTCTGAGCTTGCGAAGAATCTAAAACGTCGGTTATATAATAACTAAAACCAAAAGCCGATGTCATTCTGAGCTTGCTAAGAATCTAAAACGATTTCTCCGAATGGCATTTTCTATTTATCCGCAATTCTGCATTCTGCATTCTGCATTAAAAGATGAGATTCTTCGCAAGCTCAGAATGACATAGGATTTTTTATAGGGGGGGAGAGAAAAATGCTTTCTTGGATAATTTCTATTGCGGGCGTGATAGTCCTAACGGTCCTTTTGGATATCATCATGCCCGACGGTCAGACCAACAAATACATCAAGGGGATTTTTTCTATCATTGTGATTTTGGTGATAGTGACGCCGCTCACGGGCGTTTTGAGGGGGGATTTCAATTTTGACACGCTTTTTTCGACGGACAGATATTCGGTAGATGAAAACTATGTGCAATCGGTTTACTCGTCGGCTTATGCAAGCGAGGAGGAGCGGCTTGTGCGGCTTTTAGCGGGCGAGGGGATCACGGTCGAGCAAGCCGATATTGTATTTCAGCCCGCCGACAAAAGAAAAATCGCCTATATCAATATTTTTATCCGAAAAAGCGTCATAGATTCGGACGGCGCGAATATAAATATTAACGATAAAATACAAGAGATCGTAGCGCGCAGGTATGGAATTTTAAAACAAGACATAAGAATATTACCGTTTTACGGCGTATAGCGATAACGAGAAATTTTACAAATAGCATACGGTAGGAGGACTATACTATGGTGAATCAGCTTGTGGACAAAAAAGAGAGCGCGTCGGAAACAAAGTCCGAATCACAGCTTGTACAGCGGTTTCGCGCATTGACCGCAAAGGTAAAGACCGTAAAGCACATCAAAATCATTGCGGCGGCGGTTGCGGTCGCTGTGGTTCTGCTCGGGTTTGCCGCCGTTTATCAAAGCGGAAAGAGCGCGGACGCCGGCGCGCAATCCTATGCCACCGCCGACCCTCTCCGCGACCTCGAATATAGGCTTGCGGCGATACTGTCGGAGATTAACGGCGCGGGAAAGGTCACCGTGATGATAGCTTATGACGGGAGCGTCGAATATGTGTACGCGATGTCAAAGTCGGTCACAACCAACAAGACCACGGACACAAGCGGGGGCGTAGAGCGTGTGACGGAGAATACGACCGAAACGGGGACGCCGATCCTTGTCAACGAGGGCGGGCAAAGTAAGCCTATAGTCGTGGAGGAAATCATGCCGGATATAAAGAACGTCATGATTGTCGCGGAGGGCGCAAATAACGTGACGGTCAGAATGGAGCTTGCGCGTGCAACCGCCTCGATACTTGGGATTAGTTCAAATCTCATCGAAATCTTTACAAAACAAAAATAAAATAAATAAAAAGAGGATTAAAAAAAATGTCGGAGAAGAATCAAACGCAGCAAACAAAAAATGCAAATAAAAAAATAAGGAGCAAAAAAAACATGGCAGTAAACAAGAAAAAGATCATTATTCTTTGTACCATGGTTGTTTTGTTGGTGGCTTCGGGCTATCTCAATTATGTTTTGACCAACAAACCGACCGTAGACGCGGTGTCGCCCGACACGGCGATCACGACCTATTTTGCGGCGGCGAAAGCCGATCGCCAAACCACGCGCAACGAAATGATTGCGTATTGTGAAGCGGTGATAGCGTCGCCGACCTCAACCGCGGTAGCGAAAGCCGACGCGGAAACATCCAGAATGCAGCTTATCGCGGGCATAGAAATCGAAAACAGCGTCGAAACCTTTTTATTCGGAAAGGGCTATCCCGCATACATCGTAAGCTGTATGCCAAACAATATAAACGTCATCATCGCCGACAACGGTCTCGATGCGGCAAAGGTCGCCATCGTCAAGAACTTTATCATTGAGAATACGAGCTATGTATTGAATCAAATTATTATCAGCAGATATACGGTTTGATTGAGTAAACTTACAATTTGCATTAATAGGGAATAAGTAATAGTTGAGGATAATTGGGAAAGTATTGTTATTCTGAGCTCGCGAAGAATCTGAAACGTCAGACGTATAATTACGAAAACAAATTAAAAAATCACCTCGAAATAAAAACGGGGCGATTTTTGATTATTTTCGGAAACATCTTTACAATTTGACTGAATTATAATATAATGATATCGGATATGAGTTTTCTTAATATCCGAACGGCGGGCAATAATCCGAAAAAACAAAACGGGAGAACCATACTATGAAAAAAATCAAACGTACAATATCAATTGCAATTTTTTGCGCAATCGCCGCATTGATACTATCGGCGTGTATTTTGGATGTCAAGTATACGGTGACTTTTCGCTCGGACGGCGAGGTGTATCGGATAGTCGAGGTGAAAAAAGGGGAAACCGTCACGTTGCCCGAAGACCCTATAAAAGAAGGGTATCGGTTTTACGGTTGGTACGACGCAGAGACGGGAGGATATTTTCTTTCGACGACAAAGATTGAGTCTAATTTTATACTTGACGCGAGGTGGACAAAAATCCCCGACGTCGAACCGCCGAAGCCTGAGGAGAATCTCGGGAACTTGCTTTTTACTCCGATTGACGGCGGGTATAAGGTGAGCGTTAGGACGCTGACGGACGCAACGGAGATTATCGTTCCCGATAGCTATGAAGGGGAAGCGGTTATCGAAATCGACAATAATTTTAGAAGCTGTTACCGCCTTGAAAGCTTGACGATACCGTTTGTCGGAAAGAGCTTGACCAAAACGCAAGACGATTATTTCGGTTATATTTTCGGAATGAGTTTTTATTATTCGGATACGGATTATTATATACCCGATACGCTCCGCGAGGTAACCGTCACGGGAGGTGCGAGTATCGGAGAACATGCGTTTTACAATTGCTCCGATCTTGTCAAAATTGTGATACCGGAGAGTATTGCGAGTATAGACTCGTACGCGTTTATAGGTTGCGATAGCCTGACGGAGATATGCGTAGATCTTAAAAATCAAAATTACAGCTCGGCTGACGGAATATTGTACGACGATATAAAGACAAGGCTCATTACTTATCCCGCGGGAAAGGACGGAGAAGTACAAATACCGGAGAGTGTGGAACGCATAGAGCAATACGCCTTCAGCCGTTGTCTGAATATCGTTTCGATGATGATTCCGAAGAACGTAAAAAGTATCGGCAGAAGTGCGTTTTTGGGGTGTAGCAATTTAACGGCGATTACGATTCCGTTTATCGGCGAAACGCTTGACGGTACGGACAATGCGTTTTTTGGCTATATCTTCGGGGCGGGATACCGCGGCGAGGGTTGGAAATGGATACCGCAGTCGTTAAAAGAGGTGACGGTAATCGACGGAAAAAATATCGAAAGCTATGCCTTTGACGGGTGTAGCGGATTGACAAAAATTTTACTGCCGGAAAACACGGAAACGATCGGCGAATACGCTTTTGCTTACTGCAGCGGATTGACGGAGATTACGTTTTCCGAGGGATTGCGCACGATAGGGAAAGAGGCTTTTGTCGGTTGTGGCGGTCTAACGTCGATCATGATACCGAAAAGCGTGACGGGTATCGAAACATACTACGGCAGCGCGTCTTTCTATGATTGTAAGGGACTGACGGAGATCGGGGTTGACCCCGACAATCAGTTTTACAGCGCGATAGACGGAATATTATATGACAAAGCTCAAACAAAGCTCTTAAATTGTCCCGCTCAAAAAAGCGGGGTAGTAGAGGTCGCCGACAGCGTCAAATATATCGGATCCGGTGCGTTTGCGGGCTGTAGCGCATTGACTGAAGTTATAATTCCGGAGAGCGTAAAGGAGGTCGGGTATAGATCCTTTTACGGGTGCGGCGGATTGACGGAGATTGTTGTGCCTAATAGCGTATATTTCATCGGCTACGAGGCTTTTTTCGATTGTATCGGCTTGGCATCCGTCACACTTCCTTTTGTAGGATGCGGAGGGGTCGGTGAAGACGAGACTTTTGACGTCGTCTTCGGATTGTCCGACGTTCAATACGTCTTTTACGGCAACAGAGTTCCCGCATCGCTCCGCAAGGCGGTCATAACCGGCGGAACAAAGCTCAACGACAACGCGTTTACGGAGTGTAGGGGGTTGACTGAAATAGACCTTCCCGAGAGCTTGGAGAGTATCGGAAGTATGGCTTTTTATGCTTGTATCAATCTGATCCGCTTGACGATTCCGAAAAATGTCGCGTATATCGCAAGTACTGCGTTTGATTATTGTCAAGCGTTGGCGGAGATTAGTGTCGATCCCGAAAATCAATATTACAGCTCGATTGACGGAATAATTTACAACAAAGAGCAAACCGTGCTTTTTATATGTCCGAGGGGAAAAACCGGAGAGATATTTTTACCGGACGGGGTATTGTATATCGGCAATCGGGCTTTCTATCAGTGCATTAAATTTACCGCAATTACGATCTCGGCAAGTGTGGAGAGGATCGGAAGCCAAACTTTTTATTATTGCCCGAATCTTACGTCAATCAAGGTTGATCTCCAAAACGAGAATTTTAGCGCAATCGACGGTATATTATACGACAAGTCGATAACGACGCTCATCAAATGTCCGGACAAAAAATCGGGGGAGGTCATAGTACCGAACGGTGTTGATGAAATCGGAAGCGACGCTTTCGCTTTTTGCAACGAGTTGACAAGGGTCGAATTACCGGAGAGTGTCGAGAGTATAGGGGGGTATGCTTTCAGTCATTGGACATCGGGTCAGACGATCTATATCGCGGGACGGAGTTCCGCGCCTAACGGGTGGAGCAGTGATTGGAGTGTTTATTGTGATGCTCGAATCGTTTGGAACGCATAATGATTGAAATGACTGAATTTGTTATAAAAACAATCGCCGTACCCGACGTCGCCGTACTCGACGAGTTTTTATATCACGCAGTATTTATCCCGCCGAACGAGAAGCCGATTGCGCGGGAGATTATCTATACGCCGGAGATTTATGTTTACGCCGAGGAATTCGGCAAGCCCGACGATATCTTTGTCGCGGCGATAGTCGGCGAAAAAAC
>JAITOQ010000073.1 GCA_031289865.1 Clostridiales bacterium | reverse complement strand
GTTTCCGTTAGGATGCTTTAATGGAATAGGCGCAGAATTTCAAATAGCAGGAGGCATAGCACGTGGATAAAAACGCAATAGAAAATCCGAAAGTATTCATTTCCTACGCTTGGGGTACTGACGAATATCAAGAAAAGGTTTTGACTTTTGCAACGCGGCTTCAAAGAGAAGCAGGCGTTGAGGTTATATTTGACAAGTGGACTATGGATGCGGGCAACGATACATACGCATTTATGGAAAAAAGCGTAAACGACGACACCATACACTTTGTTTTGATATTGCTTGACGAAAATTATGCAGAAAAAGCAGACAAAAGAAAAGGCGGTGTCGGCACCGAAACGCAGATAATATCGCCCGAAGTATACAACAAAACCAAGCAAACCAAATTTATACCGATAATTTTTGAGCGTGGCGCAGATGGTGCGATTTATACGCCCGCATATCTAAAATCGCTTTTATATTTTGATTTGACGGGGAACACGGAGGAGGCGGAGTTCAAACGGCTTGTCCGACACATATACGGAGTTAAGACATATCCTATTCCCGAAAAGGGGAAAAGACCAGACTGGGTGGACAAGGCTGAAACCATAGCAGTCGGCTTTTATGCGCCGTTAAGCAAACTTGACATCGAGAAAAACCCCAAAGAGCGGCGAAAGATATCAAAGATAATTTTTGACGACATAATAAAAAGCGTAATGGCAATAGAAGTGCCTAGTGTTTGGGATAATAGTGGGCAAACAAAAGATCCGCAACCATTTCTTGATGCGATAGAGGCGACAAAACCGTATAGGGACGCATATATAGAATTGGTGGAACGGATAGCGATCGACGATTATTTTGAGGACGAGTTTGTAGCGTTTGCCGAGGCATATAAATTAGAAATGGACAAATTACTTAACCAAAACTACGTTACTGACGTAAAGTGTTTTCTTTTGCACGAATTAGCAATTTACACAATAGCAATTTTGTGGAAACAGTCAGAGTTTGCCAAGATACGAAATATTGTTCAAAGGACATATTTTGCGTTTGGAAAGCGTGACGACGGTACGTTTGCGTTTAGAAATTTTTTTTATTCGGACGATGGGTATATAAAATCAGCAAAAAACACAAAAGACGGAAAAAACTATATTTCAGCGTCAACTAAACTTTGGGGCGAAAGAATAAACGAAAAATACAAAGCGGAGCAGTTTGCTTTTGCAGATACACTCATATTTAATTTAGACATTTTGTTCGCGAAAAAAGACGTTCGGTGGTATTGGTTTCCAAGGTCATACATTTTGTCGGGAACGTATGGAATTGCGTCGGATTTTTGGCGTTTTGCACGCGGATTAGTTTCGTTAAGCGAGATAAAAAGGCTTAGCGAGCTTTTTGGAACGAGCGATGTTTCGGCGCTAAAAACACTAATAAAAAAGATTGAGGTCTTTCAAAGTGACGGGCAAGGTAGTGAGCGATACGGTTATACAATGGCATATCACAATGCGCCGCTAATAACGGACAGCATAAAAATTGAGGAAATCGGGACATTGAAATAAAAGGAATGAAGTAATGGCTAAGAAAAAAGAGTTGTTATCGACAACGTGCAGTGAGCGAGCGATAGCACCGCCTCAAGCGGAGGCGTTGCCGGACAAATTGCTTACCGACTTAGTCGGCATAATCGAGAACCGCAAGCAAACCATATACCGTCAAGTAAACAGCGGCGTGGTTTTAACATTTTGGGAAGTCGGAAAGCGCGTCAACGAGGAAATACTCGAAAACGAACGAGCGGAATACGGCAAGCAAATTGTGTCGACGCTGTCGACACAATTACAAATTCGGTACGGGAACAACTTTGAATTGAGGAGTTTTAGGCGAATGCTTCAATTTGCCGAGCAGTTTAGTGATGCGGAGATTGTGTCGGCACTGCCGACACAATTGTCGTGGTCGCATATAGTAGAGCTTTTGCCCATTGAAAACATGGAAGCAAAACTATACTATGCTGAGGAAGCGGCGAACGGGAATTTAAGCACTCGCGACTTACGCCACCTTATAGCCCGCAAAGCATACGAAAGGCGCGATATTGCGAACTTGAATTTGACGAGCCTTTCACGGGTACCGTTTAACACGTTCAAAGACCCATATTTGCTTGACGCACTCGACCTTAGAGAGAATTTTTTAGAGGCGGATTTAGAAAAAGCGATTGTCCGCGAGCTTGAAAAGTTTATTTTGGAGTTCGGGCAAGGTTTCAGTTTTATAGCCCGTCAAAAACGGTTAATTTTCAACGATACCGACTATTATGCCGATTTGGTCTTTTTTAACCGTGATTTGAAACGGCTTGTGGCGGTTGAGTTGAAAACGGGAAAGTTTCGCACGGAGTACAAGGCGCAAATGGAAATGTATTTGCGGCTTTTAAATGACCAAGAGCGGCGTGAGGGCGAGGGGCAGCCAATCGGAATACTACTTTGTACGAGTGCGGATAGGGCACTTGTCGAATATTTGGAGCTTGACAAAATCGGGATTGCGGTTGCGGAGTTTTGGGCAAGATTCCCGTCGAAAGAGGAATTCGAGCGCAGAATAAAAGAGATAACGGCGGAGGCAAGTGAGCGGTTAGAACGCCGCAAAAGCAAAAGCAAAGGCACAGTCCCCAAGCAAGTAGATTATTTTTTAGAGTCTAAGGACGACAACCCTGACGAGGATTAGAACGGTCGGTAGTTATTATAAAAAACAAAACAAAAATATATAAGAGGACAGAATTATGAATTACATTAGTACAAGAAACAAAAAGCATTCGGTTTCGCCGTCGAGGGCGATTTTGGACGGGATTGCGCCCGACGGGGGGTTGTACGTTCCCGAAAAATTCCCCGTTTTTTCAACGGAAGAATTGGTGATTTTTAGGGAAATTCCGTATGCGGAGAGGCTGGCACGGGTGTTGGAGCGGTTTCTTGCGCCCGATTTCTCCTTTGAGGAGTTGTATTCGTTCGCATTACGGGCGAGTGAAAAATTTGACGGCGACGAATGCCCCGTGGTCAAGGTGGACGAGGAGATTTATCTTTTGGAGCTGTTTCACGGCGCGACGTCCGCGTTTAAAGACATGGCTCTTTCGGTCATGCCGTACCTCATGCAAGCCGCAAAAAAGAAACAGAAGGACGACCTAAAGACGCTGATACTTGTCGCGACAAGCGGCGACACGGGCAAGGCGGCACTCGAGGGCTATCGTGACGCGGAAGGTATAAATGTCATGGTCTTTTACCCGAACGACGGCGTGAGCGGCGTCCAAAAAGCGCAGATGACGACGACGGAGGGAAAAAACGTCTTTGTTTCGGCGATAGAGGGCAACTTTGACGACGCGCAAGCCGCCGTTAAGAGTATCTTTGCGGATAGGGAATTCGGCGCGCTGCTCCTAAAAAAGGGGATAGAGCTTTCGAGTGCGAACAGTATCAATATCGGACGGCTGATTCCGCAGATTGCGTACTATATCTCCGCATACGTCGATTTGGCGTCGTCGCGTGAGATAACGGTCGGCGAGGAAATCAATTTTGTCGTTCCGACGGGAAATTTCGGCAATATTTTGGCGGGTTATTACGCAAAACGTGCGGGGCTTCCGATAGGGAAACTCCTTTGCGCGTCAAACAAGAACAACATTCTCACGGATTTTTTCCGCACGGGCGAATACGATACGGACAGAACCTTTCACAAGACCGTGTCGCCGTCGATGGATATACTCGTTTCGTCAAATCTCGAACGGCTGCTCTTTGAATTTACGGATAGGGACGACAAAGCCGTAACGGAGCTTATGACGGACTTAAAGGAAAAAGGAAAATATTCGGTGGGAAACACGGTCTTGACCGCACTCGACCGCGAGTTTTTTGCGGGGAGCGCGGACGAAAAAGCCACTAAGGAAACCATCATGAATTTTTACGACGCGTACGGCTATGTCCTCGACCCTCATACCGCGGTTGCGGTCTCCGTACTCGAAGAATATTTGAGCGGCGAAACCGACGACACAAAGACCGTGATAGTTTCGACCGCAAGCCCGTTTAAGTTTGCACGCGACGTCTATGAGGCGGTCTCTCTCTTAAAAGCCCCGAACGCGTTTACCGCCCTCAAGCGGCTTGAGAATTTTACGGGCGCGGAAATACCCGAACCGTTAAAGGATTTGGACATGAAGGAGCCGCGCTTTTTGGGCGCAATCAAAAAAGACGCGGTAAAGGATAGTGTGTTGGAATACGCCGAGAAAATATAGACGGGATAACGAAAATATAGGAAATAAAAGGAAAAAAATGGATTACAAAAAACAACTTGCAAAACTCATAGCTTTAGACGGCTTTTCACAAGGCGAGATAGAGTCGTATATTACACCCGCGGCGGAGGTGTCGTTCGGGGACTATTCTCTGCCGTGCTTTCGCTTTTCTAAGGCGTGCAAAAAAGCTCCGAATGCGATTGCGGCGGAGCTTGCCGCGTCTATTTCGGCAAAGCTGCCCGACTTTTTAAAGGCGGTGTGTGCGGTCGGCGGCTACCTAAATTTTACCTTAGACCGCGAACGTGCCGCGCGCGCCGCGCTCGAAGAGGTACTCCAAAATGGCGCGGCTTACGGCGAAAGCGGCGAGGGAAAGGGAAAGACGGTTTGTATCGATTATTCGTCGATAAATATTGCGAAGCCCTTTCATATCGGGCATTTGGGGACTACCGTAA
>JAITOQ010000058.1 GCA_031289865.1 Clostridiales bacterium | reverse complement strand
CGCACTAAAAATAGTGCTAAAATAAAAATGTCACTAAATTTAGTGCGATTTTTTTAAATAATAGAGGGATAATTAGCTATTTTTGACAAACAAAAAGTGGGTTAAAGATTGTTTTAAATGTAAAACAATGGGGGAGCAATAATAATGAACAAATTTACAAAGAGGCTACTAGCTGTTCTGTTGACGGTAGGGGTGTTGTACGGCATAGAGGCGACAGTACTGTGTAAAGTAGGGGCGGTAATAGCGAGTGTAGTGGAGGAGGATTACCGCATCGTGTTGACTTGGGGAGCCGATCCCCGAGATCTTGATTCGCACCTTATTGGCGCGGCAAACGGAGAGAGTCCGTTTCATGTTTATTATGTAAATAAGTCTGCCCCTGGCGTTAACCTTGATGTTGATGATACTGACGGATATGGTCCGGAAACTATCACGATCAGTAGAGATGGTCGCTACACTTATTATGTACAATACTACTCCGGCGACGGAACGGTTGCATCTTCCGGCGCAGTAGTCAAACTTTACAAAGGCAACACCTTGTTGCGAACCTATAACACGCCGACAAATGGCGGCATCGGAATATATTGGAACATTTTTGAAATCTATGGTGATTATATCCATGATCTAAATTACATCACAGATGTATTACCAACCCTTGACGGCGATAACAGCAGTTTGCCTGGAGCTGCTACGTTTAATAATTATTTTACATCATTGGCAACGACATATAATCACGAGATGGCTTTAACCGCAATGCAATTGAGTTGGTTAGCATATAATGACGAAGGTAACTCCCCTAAAAATGTTAAAGTCGAAAGTGCTCTTTACACGCTTGGATTTAGTCATGATAATATTAGTACCAAAGGAAGCTATGATGTTGTAAATAGCTATCCAGATGTTAAGCATGTTGTGGCTTATACATTTGGAGTAAAAACAGTTGTCTATAATAGAGTGCAGACCAATTTGGTCGCGATTGTTATCCGCGGCACAAACGGCGCGGAGTGGTATAGCAATTTTGCCGTAGGAACAGGAACAATTCATGAAGGATTTAATAAAGCCTACATTGATTTACGCAACAATTTAGAGGACTTTCTCGGCGCGGGTTTTGATTACGCAAACACAAAGTTTTTCATTACTGGTCACAGTCGAGGAGCTGCTGTCGCTAACCTTATCGCCGCTGATTTGTCGGGGAACTGGACTAATCTTGGCGCGGAGAGAACAAATGTGTTTGCATACACGTTTGCAACCCCGAATGTTGCCAAAGTCAGCGAGCTTGAAGCTGACACATATCGTAATATCTTCAACTTCGTCAATGCGGAAGACATGATTCCATATATGCCCTTTGCCAAATGGGGTTTCTGGAAATATGGTAAAACCTTTTTAATGAACCACGGAGATATGTCAACGTACGTTGCCGGTGTTAAATATAAAGTACTTACGGGCGATGATTATATTACGAAAAATGATGGAGGAACATCTATCCAAGGTTTTATTGATGATATAAGTGAAGAGGCTGCCACAGTTGACGACTATTACAACAAGCGCAATCCTCTTGACGGTAGAACACCGTATGAGTGGTTTCTACTTTTAGCAGCCTATGAGGCTAAAAACATAGATGCGGTTGAGTTCTTTAACAATGCGGGTTTAAGAGGATGGTTTTACTATCTTGCAGCAAACACCTTTTCAATAAGCCTACCCATTGTTGGTCGCATTTTTTCAAATGACACAATTTCAGATGCACATAAACAGGAAACGTATTTGGCTTGGCTACAAACCTACGGTTCAAGTGTGCGCAATCATGCGACATTTGAATTGGTTGACTACTATGTACGCTCTGCGTTGATTTGCTGTCCGATTGACTTTGAAGTGTACGACGCAAATAATCAATTAGTTGGGAAAGTCGTCAACAACGAAGTTCTTGATGAACTAACTAGAGGCATATACATTTCCATCTCTGGCGACCAAAAGAAAGTTGTTATGCCAGCCAATCAGAATTATACAATTAAAATGAACGCAACCGACAATGGTATCCTTGATTATACCGTCAAGGACATCAATGCAATTACAGGAGAAACGGATAAAACAAAGCTTTTTGCTAATGTGACGCTTACGCCCAATAAAACATTTATCAGCACCGTGAGCGGAAACATTGATACAACTGATGTGCGATTATTTGTGACTAATAGTGATGGCACGCTTATCGCGGAGGTAAATACAAATGGCTTCGAGATTTCCACGACTGGTGGTGGTGGAGGAAATGGAAAGCCAGACGAGGGACTTAAGCTAGGCGCAATTGCGGGGATTGTAATTGGCTCCGTCGCCGTTATCGGTGCGCTTAGCTTTGCGGTGTATTGGTTATTAATCAAAAAACGGAAAACGAATTCAAACAATAAAATCCAAAATCAAAAACCAAAAAATAAAAAACAAGGAGAACAAAAGAACATGGAAAAAATCATCAACCTTAACGCGCTTTCGAGTCGGATAAAAAACGGCGTTGAAGCAATCAAGAACGACGGCAAAAAGAAAAAGCTCTTTTTGATTATCGTCGCGGTCGTTGTGGCTCTTGCCATTCTGCTTCCTATCATTATAACCGTGGCGCAGCCGCCGCAAAAAAAGACGTTTAGTAAGTTTACAAACGCGTTTAATCAATCGGACATAGAGAAGATTGCGGATACCGTTTACTTTGCGTACGACGAGGAAAGAGAATATTTTGTATCCGACTACAAGGACAGTAAAAAGACCGACAAAACGGAGTATAAGGTTAAGCTAAAATCCTTTAAGGTTGTAGAGAAATACTCCGATCATGCTTATGCCGACGTTGTCTTAACTCTATCGGAGAAATTCGTCGTAGACGAAGAAGACGAATATCAGTTACTTAATGCAAGTGCTGCCGTAAAAATAAAAATACATTTTATCAAGTCGGGCACAAAATGGTATATTGACAGCGATTCTTTGGACTTTATTTTGTGAGCGATAATACCACGCAAAAAAACGATCTATACCGCCGATAAAACAGAAAAAAGAGGCTATTACAGTCTCTTTTTTTTATGCTTTTTTTGAATAGCTTTATGTTTTAGATTGCGGGCGACCGAGGCGGTCGCCCCTACAGAATGACACCGATTTTTTTATAATGACAAAAGCTTTTTTTTATTCCGATACGGGACGATGAAGGCATCGTCCCCTACATTTATATCCGCAATTCTGCATTTTGCATTCTGCATTCTGCATTAAACCAATCGGTGAACGGGCACCGAGAGAAACTTTTTCCGCCACCACCCGTTTGCGAATTTGGATGCAACGTCACGTTGCTCAAAAATCCAACTTTCCGAGGACGGAGAGTTTGTATCTCAAATCGTTTTCGATCGGATAATCGGGGTTTTGTTTTTTGTGTTCTCTGACCTTTATGCGGAGGGAAGCGAGGTCGTTAAAGGACAGCCAGCCGTCCTTTGCGACGGAGGCGAGGTCCCAACCGTGGCTTTCCCAAAGGTCGAGGGTTTTGACGAGTAGGTTTATGTGCCATTGCGCCGACGGTGTGTTATGCCCCTCCATGAGCGAGCCGCGCATAGGCATCCACGGGCTGGGGTCGGCATAGACCCCGTGTACCGTTAGATATTCAAGCCCCTCGAGGTAGCTTTTGAGCGGCTCTAAGCCGGCTATCAAAATGCTCCTAACGTTGCCCTGACCGAATACGGTGACGGCATAGTCCAATGCCTTTAACCAATGGTCGCGCCCGATGAGGGCTTGTTTTCCGGGGCATAGACCCTTAAAAATGTTTTCGTCCCATATCTCGAGATTAAAGAAAACGTATTCCCAACCGGCGGCTTTGAGGTCGTCTATCCGCGAGAGGTCGTTCGGCGCGGCGACTAAGACGTGACCGCCCGGGACTGTCGCCGTACCCAAACGCTTTTTGACGGCGTTTCCGACCGCGCATATAAAGTCGATCTCCTCACGGTTTGGGAGAATACCGCCCGTGATTTCGAGACGCTTGACCGCGCCTTCACGGTACGCCGCCTCCGCAACCTCCGCTATCTGTTCGGGCGTCTGTATAAAAAAGCTGTTTTTGCGCTTGTGTATCGGCTCATGCGGCGAAAGGGAACAAAATCGGCATTGATTTCCGCCCTTTAAGGTGTGGCAATAGGTGTTGTAGGTCACCATCAATTCGTCGCCTAATCGGTGCTGCGCAAGCTTCCACATCTCCACCCCGTCGGAGGTCTTTTTGCTGTAGAATTCCGGTCGTTTTTCAAATTCGACGGAGAAAAGACGGAGGTCGTTTACCTTGAGATACAATATCCCTTTTTTGCGTTCCAAAACAAACGGCGATTCGTCGTTGACGACAATAGGGACGTGAAAGCCGTGAGGAAGAGCCAATTCGCTCGGCAGCGGACGCGTGGTTTTCCCTAAGTTTAGGTCAAATTGATAGACCCCCACAAGCTCCTTGTAGACCGTACCGATACCCTCGTACGCGCTCTCGTCAAGCTTGACCCCCGTCAAATAGAGCGCGGCCTTTATGAGAAAAATCTCACCTTCGCCGAATAGATTTTCCGTACGGTCGGGATTGGCTATAATACCGCCGATCAGACCGTTGAGTACCTTGTCCCCCGCGCCTAAAGGAAGCGCACCCTTGAGCTGAGAAGCGACACGGTCGCTTATCCGTTGTTTAATTCCCATAAAAATCTCCTTTTTATATGCTAATTGCAATCTAAAACTATATTTTGAAAACAAAATTTTATTTAAAAACTCTGTTTTCGTTTTGTATTATTTTAGCATAAAAATGAACGCGTGTCAAATAAACAAACCATACAAAACATATCATTTTGATATTTTTTTAAAAAATTACGGTCTTTTTTTTGAGTATGTATTGTAAATGATTTAAATATATGCTATAATATAAAAAAGAACAGCTAAAAAAAGATGGTAGTGAAGTGCTGACAAATTGTCAGCAGTTGAAAATGGAAGCCCCCGACGGGAAAGAAAACACGACACAAATAAAACAACGCGAAAAAACCGATAAAAGCGGAGGAAGTAAAGATGGACGAGATGAAAGGAAAGAAACTGCTTGAAATTCTTCAGAGCGTGACGAGTGCGGTCGCGGTGGTTATACCGCTCATCGGTATTGCCAGCGCGAGCATAAATGCGGTGATAAAGATAGGGGATAAGGCCGCGGAACGAAAAGCGGTTACCGAGTCACAGCGAAAAATTATAGACGCGGTAAATGACAAGTTCTCTAAATGTTCGGAGAACGATAAAAAGATCATTTCCGCGGCGTTTGGCGCGACGCTTGTCTATTCCGTCGATAAGAGTGATAGAAAAACGACGAAAGAAGATAAGAGTGATAAAAAAGCGACGAAAGAAGATAAGAAAAAAATTGCGAAAAAGGACAAGAAACAAGGCGGCTATCTGTTTTGGGATTTTTTAGAATATATCAAGACCTCTTTTGACAATGACGGAAGCGGCTTTTTAGAAAAATTGCCGCAATATGCGTTGGAGAAAGAAGCCGAAGATAAGATAAAGGGTGTACTCCGTGATTTGGCAAAAATAATCAACGACGCGCTTGCCGATGATGTTTCCGTCGAGGGAAAGAGCGTAGCCAAAGCGGTAAACAGCCATACGGACGAAGCGGCTAAAGAGAGTACGGAAAAAGTAAACAAGGAAGCGGAAAAAAACAAGAATGAAATAAACGAAAATACAAATGCCGGCATAGATAAAATCAATGTGGGCATAGAGAAAATCATAGAAATAGCAAGTGCAAAAAACTTCGAGCCGTCCGAACCCAGAGAAAAGACTTTTAAAGCCCGATATTTTGAAAACAAGCATTTTACGGGGAGAGAGGAGCCGTTGGACGGGATTTATCAGAGCTTGAAAGAGAACGGAAAGTTGCCTCAAATCGTATCGGGTATCGGCGGCGTGGGAAAGTCGGAGCTTGCTAAAGAGTACATACGCCGTCACGAAAGCGAATATAGAGATATCGGTTGGATTAACGCGGAAACAAAAGAGGGTATACAAAACAGTTATCGAAAAATCGGAGAAGAAAAAGGCTTGATTCACTACCTTGACAAGGACGAAGAGGTATTGAATAAGGTCTTAGGTTGGCTCAACAACAACGGCGATTGGTTGCTTGTCTATGACAACGTAGAGGATATAAAGCCGTTGCGCGATATGTCGCCGAAGAGCGGAAAGGGGCATATCATCGTGACGACGAGAAAGAACGACGCGGCGTTTCGTGCGTTCGGACGGCTACGGGAGATAAAGGTCTTTACGCCGGAGGACGCGGTGCGGTTTTTAAAGAAAAGGGTTTCGGACGGCAATGAAATTGACTTCGATACGGCGGGCGCGGAGCGACTTGCAAAAAAAATGGGCTATCTACCGCTTGCCTTGGAGCAAGCCGCCGCGTATATCATAAATACGGTGAGTATCGTCCAAAAGGGCAAAGGCTTTGACGAATATATCAGACGGTACGACGGCTACGGGGACAGGGTGTTTACGGCGGATAAGAGCGTCTACGAAAACACCGTTTATGTGGCGGTTATGTTGAACGTGAACAGTGTTTCTGAAGCGGCACAACAGCTGTTGTATATTTCCTCATACGGTTCGCCCGACGGTGTAGACATAAAGACCTTTTTTGAGGAAAACGAATATCTAACCGAACCGCTTAACTCCGCAATCAAGGACGAATTAGAAAGAGACGAAACAATCTCGGAGCTAACGACCTATTCGCTCGCCGAATCTAACGGCAAAAATATAGTCGTTCACCGCCTACTACAAGACGCGGTGAGAGATAGTCTAAAAGGTGATAATACGTACATAGAAGCGTGTGTCAAGCGTAGCGAAGAGTTAAGATTTGACTTTGGGAAAAAGGAAGAAAGAGATAAATTCGCCGCAGTAGAAGCGAGTATAGTATCGATTTTATCGCACGGAGAAAAGGTCTTTGCGGACGATATTAGGATAGCTAATGCGTATCATGAGCTCGGCTATGGAAAAAACGAGTTTGCCGAATATGATGCGGCATTGGATTATTACGGAAAGGCTTTGGAGATATTTGAAAAGGTACTCGGTGAGGAGAATCCGTCTACGGCTACGTCGTATAACAATATCGGCGTATTATATTACGAGAAAGGCGATTACGACGGAGCCATTGAGTACCATGAAAAGGCTTTGAAGATATACGAAAAGGTACTCGGTAAGGAGCATCCGTATACGGTTACGTCGTATGACAATATCGGCGGAGTATATGACGAAAAAGGCGATTGCGACAAAGCCCTTGAGTACTATGAAAAGGCTTTGAAGATACGCGAAAAGGTACTCGGTAAGGAGCATACGGATACGGCTCAGTCGTATAACAATATCGGCGCATTATATTATGAGAATGGTGATTACGGCGGAGCGGCGAAATTGTTAAAAAAGGCTTACAAAGTGGTTAAAAAAGTATTAGGCGAGGAGCATTCGTATACACAAGGCACGAGAGAATGGTTGCGTATGACATACGATAAGTTGCAAATAAAAAAGGATTTTGAAGAATGGATTAACGAGCCGGGGGAGTAAAGCAAAGAAATCGTTAGACAAAAAACGGACAAAACAAGCAAAAAATTAAACAAAATTTCCGAAAAACAGTTGGTTTATTCGGAATTTTGTTTGTTTAATTGAGAAAAAGTTTGCTTAACGGGGTAAAAAGTTTGTTTAATTGAGAAAAATTTGGTTTAATCACAAAAAAATTTGGTTTAATTATAAAAAAGTTGGTTTAATCATAAAAAAATTTGGTTTAATTCCTTGTGTTTTTTGGGTTTATGTGTTAAAATGGTTTTAATAAACGGAAAAAGGAATGTATTTTATGCAAGAACATGAGTTGCAAGGCTTAGCAAAGAAGATAAAAAGAGCCGCTTGTGAAACGCGTACATTAGAGTTAAAAAGCGCGGCGGGCGGTTCGCCGTCAAAGCTATACGATACGTTGTCGAGTTTTTCAAACCAAGACGACGGCGGAATTATAGTGTTTGGGATAGACGAAAAGAGCGGTTTTTTATCAGTTGGCGTCCTAAACGCGCAAGAATTGATGAAGAGTGTCAACGAACAATGCAAACAGATGACTCCGATTGTCCGACCGCTTTTTACCGTCGCCGAGGTTGACGGAAAACAGATTGTTTCCGCAGAAATTCCGGGTGCGGACATTTCGGATAGACCGGTATTTTACAGCGGCAAGGGGCGATTAAAAGGCTCTTATGTTAGGGTGGGAGATTCCGATGAACCGATGACCGAATACGAGATCTATAGTTATGACGCATACCGTAGGAGAGTAAAGGACGACGTTCGCCCGATAGAGGGTACGGGCAAAGGCGACTTAGACACGGATAAGACCGCCGAATTTCTCAAAAAGGTGAGGGAACAGAAACCGAAGCTTGCGAGGCTTTCCGACGGCGAGATTTTAAAGCTGACGGGGATTGTCAAAGAGGACAAATTGACCGTGACGGGCTTGCTTGTTTTGGGGCGGTATCCGCAAGCGGTTTTGCCGCAGTTCGCGATGACGGCAATCGTTGTACCGGGGACGGAAATCGGGGACACGGACAAAGACGGTTCAAGGTTTATAGCAAATAAGCGGATTGAGGGAACTCTTGACGAAATGCTTGACGAAGCGCGTCGGTTTGTTGCGCGAAATATGCGGGTAAAGACCATCATAGATCGGGACGGCGTCCGAAAAGACAAGGACGAATATCCGTTGACGGCGGTGAGAGAAGCCCTCTTAAACAGTTTGATGCATCGTGATTACAGTATTCACACGGAGGGTTCGCCGATACGGATCGTGATGTATTACGACCGCATAGAGATCACAAACCCGGGAGGATTGTACGGCAGATTGACGATAGATAATCTCGGAAAGACGCAAGCCGATACGCGGAATCAAACCCTTGCAACGGTTTTGGAAGGGACGGGACTTGCGGAAAATCGGTATAGCGGCATTCCTACTATTCGCAGAGAGATGAGGGAAGCGGGCTTGCCCGATCCGAAGTTTGAAACTATGCGAGGCGATTTCATTGTCACGTTTTATAACGGTCAAGCCGATAAAAAAGGAGAGGGATCGTCGATAGAGGATAGATTGATTGAATTTTGCGAAATGCCGAAAACGCGCACGGAGATTGCCGGATTTATCGGTAAGACGCAGTACTATACGCTAAAAACCTATGTTGAACCACTTGTGGAATCAGGCAAGCTTAGATTGTTGATCCCGAATGTGCCAAAGAGCCGAAACCAAAAATATGTGAAAGTTTAAAGTTGAGAGTTGAAAAATAAGGATAAGAAGCATTCTGCATTCCTTTAAAATTTACACGGTTGTAATATTTTTACAAATTTTGGGAAAGATAGTAAGGGAAGATTATAGTATACTTCCACAGAGGGACGGAATGAAAGAAGTAAAATATTCGATAGACGACACAAAGAGCAAACTAAGATATCTAAAGGGGCTTGACGTACTGTTGCGCGTCAACTTAGGTCGCAACAAAATCATAGAATATAACGGAAAGGTGGAAAATCTTTACGCTTCGGTCTTTACGGTGATTTCGGACGCAAACGCGGTAAAGACTTATTCGTATTCCGACGTGTTGATGGGGAATGTGGCTTTTATTCCCGACAACGGCAATCTTTGATTGAGTTTTAAAAAAAACGAGCCGTTTCAAAATGTTTTTTCATTTTAAACCGGCTCGAATTTAAAAGCTATATTGTTTCGCATAGTACAGTTGCCGTTTGAGATTCTTCGCAAGCTCAGAATGACACCGACTTTCCGTTTCGTTATAGTACAGCCGACGTTTTAGATTCTTCGCAAGCTCAGAATGACACCGACTTTTCCAAGCCTACGATTTTTTCCTAAGGAAAAAGTCGTTCATGGCGAGCATGATGAGGATTGTACGGAGGGCGTTTGTACCCTTCCAGATGTCGAGGTAATAGACCGACGGCGCGATAGGGTTTTTTTGTGCGCGGGCGACGAGTTGACCGCCCAAATACAAGCCCGTGATAAATCTTCTCATGCGCCCTTGTTTTTTGTATCCGCTTTCTTTAGGGAATTTGACCCGACCGAAGAATCTTTTTTTGACGACCAACGGACGGTCCTCTTGGATCGTGACGATAGCCGTGCGTTTGCGAAAGGTGAGCGTACCGATAGCGGCCTTATTTTCGCCGTCGTTTAGGACGTAACCGTAAGGAGTTTCGTAAGCCGCGCATATGACTTTGCCCGCGCTATCCGTGACGACCGCGCCCGATGACTGCCGCTTTACAAGCTTTGTGACCGTAAATCTCACCATAACCATAAAAAACCTATCAACCTACCTACTAATTTCAAATAGTTTGATATAATAATAACACAATATACCGTATTTGTCAAGATGAAATTTTACTATTTCTCGGAATGATGTAATTTTACTGTTATCGGAATAGTTTTTTTGTAGTACTCTATGAAACCAAAATGTTAAGAATTTGATTTTACGGAGCAGTGAGGTCAAAAAAAGGATTGCGTTGAATGCCGTAGTATGATATACTATATTACGAGAGTATGATATATGGAATTTAAGGATAATATTGTATTGCGGGGTAGTTATGTTTGATATTTCAAGAATAAGCGAATACAGAGAGGACAATCGCCTCGAAGCGAAGAAAGCGGCGGGAGGTTTGCCCGATAGCCTTTGGGATACCTATTCCGCTTTTGCAAATACGAACGGCGGTATGATTTTACTTGGCGTTGAGGAATTAAAGGACAAGAGCCTAAAGGTTGTCGGCGTGCCGAATGCAGAGGCACAGCTTAAAGCGTTTTGGGATACCGTCAATAACCGAACAAAGGTCAGCGTAAATATTTTGCGCGGCGATAATGTGAGCGTGGAAGCCGTCGATGGTAAGTCGGTTATCGTCATCAACGTACCGCGTGCCGTAAGGCAAGATAAGCCCGCGTATATTAAAGGCAATGTTTACAGCGGAAGCTACCGCAGAAACGGCGAAGGGGATTATCATTGCTCGGCAAGCGAGGTCAAAAATATGGTTCGCGATTCGGGCGACATAACGCAAGATAGGCTGATTTTGGATAAAACGCCTATGAGCGTTTTTTGCGATGAAACGATTGCAAAATATAGAACGCGGTTTTTGAACCTAAAGCCAAAACACGTTTGGGCGAATATACCCACGGAAGAGTTTTTGCTCAAAATCGGTGCGATAAAGAGGAGCGAAGAGGATAACGCTTTTCACCCGACGGTGGCGGGGCTTTTGATGTTTGGATACGACTATGAAATACTTAACGAGTTTCCGAATTATTTCCTTGATTACAGAGAAAAGTTCGGTACGGAGGGAGAGCGTTGGAGCGATAGGATTGTATCGAGTACGGGCGATTGGAGCGGCAACGTATATGATTTCTATTTTAGGATACAAGATAAGATTACATCGGATTTAAAAATTCCGTTTAAGCTTGAAAACGGAAGGGATAGAATTGACGATACGCCTATTCATGAGGCGGTTCGTGAGGCGTTGACAAACGCCCTTGTGCATTCCGATTATTATGAGCGGAGAGGACTCGTTGTAGAAAAACGTAAAGACGGGATTGTTATCTCAAATCCCGGCGCGCTTAGAATTGCGCCGACTGAGGCGTTAAACGGCGGCGTGTCAGATCCGCGAAACGGCACGATGATGCTTATGCTCGCGTTAGTCGGAATAGGCGAACGCGCAGGCAGCGGACTTGCAAATATTCGCTCCGTATGGAAAAGACAGAATTGGAACGTCCCAAAACTTCAAGAACAATTCAATCCCGACCGCACCGTATTAACCTTACCGCTTACTGAAAATGTCGGTGAAAACGACGAAAGTGTCGGTGAAAACGATGAAAATGTCGGTGAAAGCGAGCAAAATGTCGGTGAAAATGATGAAAATGTCGGTGTAAACGGTGAAAATGTCGGTGTAAAATTGTCTAAGACAGAACAGCAAGCGTTGGAATTGATTATGAAAAACGGCGAGTTGACGCAAGAGGCAATAGGGGACAGATTAAACCGTGACAAAAGAACGATAGAGCGCGTAATGCGGAAGCTTAGAGAAAACGGATTGATAGAGCGGATAGGCTCCGATAGACAAGGCGTTTGGCGTATAATTAGACATGCGGATTGAAAGTTAAAAAAAAATTGAAATAAGCGGCACATATTCAAAGATGAAAACGAAATATAACTTGACAGATTTGCATATATCGGTTATAATATAAAATATCTTTAAGCTAAAAGGTCTGTTCAAACGGAAAACGGCTTGCAAAAAGCGCGCCGAACGCCGTTTGAGAAAGAAAAACAAAAAAAAGGAAAGAGGTATTTTATGGGCTACGCGATTGCGGAGGTACAACAAGCGTTTGACGTTTTCGGGACAAAAACCGAAAAATCAATCGAAAGTATGAAAGTTGAGTTTCAAAACATTCGTGCGGGACGTGCAAATCCGCACATTTTGGACAAAATTACGGTAGAAGCTTACGGCGCGTCTACACCGTTAAATCAGGTTTGCAATATCACCGTTCCCGAAGCGCGGGTTTTGGTACTCACGGTATGGGACAAAAATCTCTTAAAGGTTGTGGAAAAGGCGATTATCGCCGCTAATATCGGGCTTAATCCGAATAACGACGGGAGCGTAATCCGCTTAATTTTTCCCGAAATTACGGGAGAACGTAGAAAAGAGCTTGTCAAGACCGTCAAAACCGTCGGCGAAACCGCAAAGGTGGCTATCCGAAATGAACGGCGCGACATTTTAGAGACCGTGAAAAAGCTGAAAAAGGACGGCATTCTCACGGAGGACGACCAAAAAACTTGCGAAAAGGACATAGAAAAACTGACCGTCACAAAGTCGGAAACCGTCGACAAATTGACTAAAGAAAAAGAGGACGAAATCCTAAGCGTATAATGCGTGATTTAATACAACATAAAAAACCGTAAAGGAAAACCGCATGAAGCATATCGGATTTATCATGGACGGAAACGGTCGTTGGGCGGAGCGGAGAGGCTTATCGCGCACGGAGGGACATCGTGCGGGCGTCGAAGCGCTCAAACGTGTTTTGACGGCTTGTGCGGAAAAACGCGTCGCGGTGGTTTCGGTCTATGCGTTCAGTACGGAAAATTGGAAACGCCCTCCCGAAGAGGTCAACGGGATTTTTAAGCTGATCGCCGAATTAAACGACGATTATTTCGGAAAAGAGGAGATCTCGTACCGCGTCAATTTTTTCGGCGCGACGGAGGAGCTCCCCGCGTCGGTGAAAAATTCCATAAAAGCCGTCGCCGAAAAGACGAAAAAAAACCGTGGCATGATCGTCAATATACTCTTAAACTACGGCGGGAGAGCAGAAATAGTCCGCGCCGTCAAGCAGCTTGTGGCGGACAAAAAAGAGATCACGGAGGAAAGCCTTTCCTCACGCCTCTATACGGGACGATTGCCCGACCCCGATCTCATAGTCAGGACGGCGGGCGAAAAACGCTTGAGCAACTTTATGACTTTTCAGTCGGCATATTCGGAGCTTCTGTTTTGGGAAAAATATTGGCCCGACATGACCGCGGAGGACGTGGAGAGTATCCTTGCGGAATACGGGAAGAGAAAGAGAAGGTTCGGCGGTCTTTAAGTTGAAAATTGAAAGTTGAAAGTTGAAAATTACGGATTTTTTTAATGCAAAATGCAGAATTGCGGAATAAAAGAAAAGTAGATGTCATTCCGTAAGTTGAAAATTGAAAGTTGAAAGTTGAAAGTTGAAAATTACGGATTTTTTTAATGCATAATGCATAATGCAAAATGCAGAATTGCGGAATAAAAGAAAAGTAGATGTCATTCCGTAGGGGAAGATGCCTTCATCGTCCCGTAAAAGCGAAGAATCTCAAACGATTTCTCCGAAATGCTTATAATCAGAATCCTATTTTTGCATCATGGTTGTACGACAGACGTTTTGGATATTTCGCAAAGCTCAAGATGACACCGACTTTATATAATATAAATAAAAGAGGAAGATTTTTATGAAAAAAACTATCACGGGAATTGTCTTAGTTGCGCTTGTCATATTATTGATTTGGCTCAATACTTATTCTCATTTTGCGATAGACGCATTGGCTTTCTTCGGGTTTAGCGTCGGGCTGTATGAGATGCACAAAGTGCTCAAGATCATGGGCTACAGACCGATTGCGCTCATGCTGATAACCGTCGGAGTGTTGACCTATCCCGCGCAGCTTTTCTTCGGCGCGGGGGGGATGGTCGGAGTGATGCTGGTCGCCTTTATGGTCGGCGGTGTTTTCTATGTTTTAAAGAAGGAATATACCTTTAAGGACTTTACCGCGTCATGCGTCGCTATCCTTTATCCCGGCGCGTTTCTGGCTGTCATTTTAAAGCTGAATCTCATCGGCGGCGGCTTTGCCGGCAACGGCTTTGCCATTCTATTTGTCCTGATGTCCGCGCTTGCAACCGACACTTTCGCATTCTTTATAGGAATGCTTTGGACGAGGATAAAAAAAGGCAAGGTAAAAAAGCTTCTATACCGCGTCAGTCCGAGCAAATCCGTCGTGGGTGCCGTAAGCGGCGTGATATTTTGCATGTTATTTTTGACGTTGTATTGGTATTTGATAGACTACAACGGCGGTTTAATCCATTTGGGCTTCCGGATGAACAGTATAGTTAAGGGGGCGACGGGAACGCTTGCGCTTGCCGCGTATTTGGGTATCGGCTTTGTCGCAAGTGTCATTTCGATTTTCGGCGACCTCTTTGAGAGTAGAATAAAACGCGAATGCGGCGTAAAGGATCTCGGAAATCTTATCCCCGGTCACGGCGGCATTCTCGACCGTATCGATTCGATCATGTTTACGGGCGCGGTGGTCTATATTGCGGCGGTTCTGTTCGGGTGATTTTACGCATAAATTATAATACTATGTTTAAGGCACTTTTGAACGCAAAATAGTATAATATTGGCGATAAACAATGAAGATAGCGGTATACGGAGCGACCGGTTCGGTCGGAATACAGACGCTTGACGTCGTGCGCAAAAACAAAGACCGCTTAGAAACGGTTTTTCTTTCGGCGAACAGCAACACGGACAAGCTTGCGGAGCTTTGCGCGGAGTTTTTGCCGCCGTATATCGGGCTTACGGGCGACGGCTTGACGGACGCTCAAAAATCCGCGTTTGAAGCGCGGTTAAATAGAGAAAATCCGCGGTATAGACCCGTATTTTTGTACGGAAAAAGCGAATGCGCGGAGTTTCTTTCGGGCGCTTCGGAGATAGGGCTTGCGGTGATTGCGGTCAGCGGTTTAAACGGACTTCTTCCGTCCTATACCGCATTAAAAAACAATATACCGATTGCGCTTGCAAACAAGGAAACTCTCGTCGCGGGCGGGGACTTGATAATAGCGGAGGCGAAAAAAAACGCTTTGCCGATATATCCCGTTGACAGCGAGCATTCCGCGATACGCGAATGCCTTGTCGGAAACGACATAAAAAATGTCGATAGATTAATTTTGACCGCGAGCGGAGGTCCCTTTAGGACTTTTTCCGCTAAAGAATTAAAGCATGTTACGCTCTCCGACGCGTTGAATCACCCGACGTGGAAAATGGGGAAAAAGGTCACTGTCGACAGCGCGACCATGATGAATAAGGGATTGGAGATTATCGAAGCGGTTAGGTTGTTCGGGATACCCGAAGAGCGTATAGACGTCGTAGTACATCCCGAAAGTATCGTTCACTCTATGGTAGAATATTCCGACCGTACGGTCATGGCGATGATGAGCGTCCCCGACATGCGTATACCTATATCGAGGGCATTCGGCGTAGGCGATAGGCTGACAAGCGGCGCGGAGCGGCTGTCCCTCACAAGGCTTGGAAAATTGACTTTTTTTGAGCCCGACGCAAAGAAATTTCCGTGTCTATCCCTCGCCCGTGAGGCGATACGGGCGGGCGGTATTCTTCCGACGGTCTTAAACGCGGCGAACGAACGCGCCGTGGAGGAGTTTTCGGATGGGCGTATAGGCTTTACGGAGATCCCCGTTATAGTAGAATGCGCCATGCAAGGCATAAAAAACTTTGAGCCGAAGAGTATAGAAGAGATTATCGAGGTCGATAAAAGGATACGCTTGAAAGGATAATATAAAGCCTTGCAAATGCGGGCGTGCGCGGATTGATAAGGAAAGGATAAAGGATATATGGAATTGTTTTTAAAAATTT
>JAITOQ010000164.1 GCA_031289865.1 Clostridiales bacterium | reverse complement strand
TTCAGGACGCTCATCGGCATGGCGGGGGTGCGCATGTCGGAGAAAAAAGCCGACACAAACCACCAATACGGTCACGAACGGTTTGAATGTATAGCCGCGGTTATCCTCGCGGGACTGCTTTTTGCGACGGGGGTCGGGATCGGCTACGGCGGTATAAGCAACCTCGTGACGGGCGCGTACCGCGAAATTTCCGCGCCCGGTTTTCTCGCGCTCATTGCGGCGGCGGTGTCTATCGTCGTTAAAGAGGGCATGTATTGGTATACGCGTGCGGCGGCAAAACGTGTCCGTTCGGGCGCGCTCCTTGCCGACGCGTGGCATCACCGCTCCGACGCGCTTTCCTCGATAGGGAGTTTGGTCGGCGTCGTCGGCGCGCAGTTGGGTTTTAAGCCTCTCGATTCTATCGCCGCTATCGTGATTTCGCTCTTCATTCTCAAGGTCGCCGTTTCGATTTTTATCGATTCGATGAAAAAAATGACCGACGAGGCTTGTCCAGAAACCACCGTTGCGCGTATCCGCGAGGTCATTCTGTCCCACCGCGAGGTCGTCGATATCGACAACCTAAAGACGCGCAAGTTCGGCGAACGTATCTATGTCGATATAGAAATTGCAATCGACGCGGCGGTCAGCTTTGTCGAGGCGCATAATATAGCCACTTTGGTGCACGACGACTTAGAGCGTGAATTTGTCGATATCAAGCACTGTACCGTACATGCTAATCCGAGATGATTTTTCTTTTTTTTTGAGATTAGAGGTGCGAGACAAAATTTGGAAGAATCTGCATAAAAAAAGTCTGTGTCATTCTGAGCTTTGCGAAGAATCTAAAATGAATAGCCGTATAATTACAAAACAAAAAATAAATAAAGCAATGAAAATAGCAACGAACGTTTTGAGAGCATTCGTTGTTTTTTATTCGGGAGGCGGTCGCCCCCAAGAGGGGCGGCGACTTTTTACACATTGTATTTTGAATAAAATTCTTTTCTAAACACATAATAGGGATAGCTTTTTGAACAAAACGACTTATTTTTTGTACAAAAAGCCGATATGAGAGATATCAATCCGTGGGGAAAAGGAGAAAAACATGAGTAAAGAGAGTGAAAGGCAAATAAATCAGTATGGAGAAAACGCTGATAAAGCAACGGACATGGCAAGAAAAAAAGATTTTTGGGAGAGAAAGAGGTTTTTTTTAAAAGGTTTTTTAGCGGTGTGTATCGTTGTAATAATAGGCGGGTTGATTATGACTGCCGCGCTATCTTTTTTGTTTGAGCCGATAAGACGCAATACGGGCATTTCCGCTTTTTCGTCCTCGGCGACGGGAAATCAAGGGCAATGCGGTAGACCCAAACGCGGTAATTGGTTGACTTGTGACGACAGACCAAACTGCAATGACAGACCAAACTGCAACGACAGACCAAACTGCAATGACAGACCGAATTGCAACGACAGACCAAACTGCAGCGACAGACCAAACTGCAACGACAGACCAAACTGCAATGACAGACCAAACTGCAACGACAGACCGAATTGCAGTGACAGACCGAATTGCAGTGACAGACCGAATTGCAGTGACAGACCGAATTGCAGTGACAGACCGAATTGCAACGACAGACCAAACTGCAACGACAGACCAAACTGCAGCGACAGACCAAACTGCAATGACAGACCAAACTGCAATGACAGACCGAATTGCAGTGACAGACTAAACTGCGGCGACAGACAATCCAAATGCGCGACAAGAAATTCCGTACCGAATACCGCTTGGACGTCGGCGTTTGAGAACGGCGCGGCTTTTTATGCGGTAGCGGCGACGGCTGACGGCGGGTGTATTGCGGCGGGCTATGCGGGTGCGGCGGTTGCGGACGGTGTCGCGTGGGGCAACGAGGGAGAATGGGATGCGGTCGCGGTCAAGACGGCTGCGGACGGAAGCGTCGAGTGGGCGAGGAATTTCGGCGGTGCGTCGAACGAATATTTTTACGGAGCGGTGGCGGTTGCGGACGGATATGTATTTTCTGGCTATTCACGCGGAAAAAGTACGAATCTCGGCGCGCATAATTGGGACAACGCGGGCATGAACGACGGTATAGTCGTCAAGACCGATCTTAGCGGAAATGTGGTTTGGGCAAAAAATTTCGGCGGCGCGTCGGACGACATTTTTGAGAGAATTTCGGCGGCAAAGGACGGCGGCTATCTTGCCGTCGGCTATTCGTACGGCGTATCGAAAGACCTCGGCGGTCAAAATTGGGGAAATGCGGGAGGAGTAGACGCGGTTGCGGTCAAGCTGAATGAGGACGGGACTGTCCTTTGGGCAAAGAATTTCGGCGGCATATCGGGCGAATATTTTTACGGAGCGGCGGCAACGTCGGACGGGTATGTGCTTGCGGGCTATTCTTACGGCGCGTCGGCGAATCTCGGCTCTCAAAATTGGGGTAACAACGGCAGTTATGACGCGATCGCCGTCAAGATCGATAGGGTCGGCAACGTGATTTGGTCGAGGAATATCGGCGGCGCGGGGGTCGATAGGTTTAATTCCGTCGCGGCGACTACCGACGGAGGCTATATTTTTGCGGGAAGTTCAAATGGGGCGGGAGAAAATGAGGGGCAAACGTGGGGAAACAAGGGCGGCTATGACGCGTTGGCGGTCAAGCTCGCGTCGGACGGCGCGCCCGTGTGGGCAAAGACTTTCGGCGGCGACGCGGACGACTTTTTTTTCGGCGCGGCTGAATCAAACGGCGGCTATATCTTTGCGGGACGGTCGGAGAGCGTGAACGGGAATTTCGGAAACGGGGGAAACGTCGACGCGGTCGCGGTGAGGCTTTCGCCGAACGGCTATACGGAATGGACGGCGAATTACGGCGGCACGGGAGTAGATAGGTTTCTCGACGTCGCGGCGAACGGCAGCGGGCTTGTTTTTGCGGGAGCTTCGGACGGCGCGTCAACGAATCTCGGCGAAAAAAATTGGAAAAATTCGGGCGCGCTCATTTTAAAGACGGAGAACAAATTTGTAGATATCAAGCCGTGCGAAAAAATCCGTATGCGTATCGAATCCGGCGTAATCGTCGAGCAAAACGGACAAAGAAGCTTTATTGTCACGGGTAGACGGACGGTGAGCGGCTCTTTGAGAGATTGCTTGCCGCTAAACGGCATACTCGATATGAAAGACGCCGTAGACTATTACGGCGAATCGGTAGTCGGGAGAGGAATAGTATTGACCGTCATGAGGCGGTCGGACGGAAAAATTTTGGGAGTGTATCCGTTGATTTTTTGAGGAGATTGTAATTTATGATGTAAAAATGCGGAAGGCAAAACGAGAAATATTTTTTTGCTTTTTGCATAAAATATATCAGCAAACTATTGACATTCAATGTGGTTGGGTGTATAATATTTGTGAAAAGTAGGAAACCCCTTGCCGTTAAGTAGGGAATGAAAAAAGTAGGAAACCCCTTGCCGTTAAGTAGGGAATGAAAAAAGTAGGAAACCCCTTGCCGTTAAGTAGGGAATGAAAAAAGTAGGGACGGATCAAACCGTCCCTTTTTTTTGGTGATGGAGATGCGCATATGGAACAAAAATTGATGATTTGTACGCTCAATGATGATTTTATAGAGTATCTTTTTAAGTATGACAACAAGGTTCCTTATAACAAAAACGGTACAAGACCATATGTAGGCGTCCTTTTTGATTTGGGCGGAATACATTACTTTGCACCTCTTTCATCGCCGAAGCCTAAGCATTTGACTATGAAAGACGAAGCATTGGATTATATAAAGATAGATAAGGGGTTGTTAGGTATAATCAATTTAAACAACATGATACCCGTACCCGACGGACAATATAGAATATTCGACATAGACAACGAACCCAACAAAAATTATAAAACACTGCTGAAAAATCAATTTATTTTCTTTAATAATAATTCTGCCAACATAATAAACAAGGCAAAGAAGCTACATAATTTATATGCAAAAAATCACTTACATCAAAACATTAAGAGCCGTTGTTGTGAGTTTTTAGAGTTGGAAAAGAAGTGTCAAGAATTTATTTGCGGGGAAAGCAAATAAAAACAAGGAATCAATGAGATAGTCAAAAAGACGACGGACGTTTGATAGCGTCCGTTGTTTTTTTTAAGTAATAAGTGTGGATTTAAGGAAAAATAGCGTCATTAGAATGGAGAATATAAGCGGAACAAGGTCATTGAAACGAGGTTTCGGTGGAATCCACATATTCGATGACATCACAAACCTTGCAAGACAGTATCTTGCATAAGTCGTCGATGGTTACGGTACTGATTCCCAACCCTTTACGCAAGCGATTTATGGTCGCACTGCTGACATTGTGTTTATTTATAAGGGTATATGTCGATTCGGTACTGTTTTTTAGCGTTTCCCAGAATGGTTTGTACGAAATCATATTTTTATTATAAACTATAGTCATTTGCTTGACAATAGTCATAATTATGACTATAATAATATAAAATTATAATTAAGGAGGAAAATAATATGTCATTATACTCTAACGAAAAGCCCACTTGCGGAACTTGCGCATATTTTAGGACAATTCCAGGACCTATGATGTGGGATTGTTCTAAAAAGTTTTTTTATTCGGTTGTTCCGAATCAACCGGCTTGTGATCAATACATACCGAAATAAAAACATATCGATAAAAGTATTGTATTTACTACTAAAATATTTAGATACGGAGGAAGAATTTATGAACGACTTACAAGTTGATGAGGAAATCATCAAAAACTTTTGTCAAGAGTATGATATGCCAGAGTACGGATTTTACTCAAAATCGTTGCAAGATTTAGGAACATCGCTTGAGGTGGTTCGCCAAAACTTAGGTATACCCGAAAACGAAGAAATGTTTGCCTTTATCGAGGGAACTATTTTATCTAAGAATCTCGGCAGAATCGGCGTTGCGTTTTGTTCAAGCGGTATCTTTTGGAAAAACGATAAGTCCGCGGTATCTCGGCAGACCTATCTTCCGTGGTTGGAATTTAAAAATCGCGTAATCAACGACGGCTTTATGGGGAGCATTTCACTCGGAAAGGGTGACGAAATTTCGTGCGCTTTTAAAATGAAGTCCTCATCTTTGATTGAATTGTTGAACGAACTGAAGAAAAACATTGTTCCCATGCCTACATGGCACGAGCCGTCGCCTCAAATCACTCCCGTTTCCGTTCAATTTGGTTCGTCCGGCGCGAATAGCGGCGGAACACACTTGGTTTCGCCGCAATCGCAACCTATTATACATTCGGTTTCGGGTCACACTTGCTATTATCACCGGAATGCGTCGCCCGTTGGAAAATGTGAGATTTGCGGAAGAAATTTATGCCGCGAATGTTTTGATAAACGTAGCGGCGTTTGTGAGAATTGTGTCGCCGATTATCGTACCGAAAAAAATCTTGAAGCAAGGAAAGATATAAAATGGTTTTTGGTAGGAGCAGTTTTGGGTCTGATATTTGGCGTTTTTCTATCGTTTTTCGTATCAGAACCTTTTAGTGTGGCTTTTCCTACAATCGTATTTCTCATAATATTTACGCCTTGCTCTGGAGGAATGAATATTCTTGGACTAAGATTGATTGGAAAATGGATAAAAAGACAGGACATTTCTTTTTTTACTATTATTGCATTCTTTTTTATGTGGATGTTCTATATTTTATACGCCATAGTCGTTTTTATAAAGGCGGTTTCAACGGTAAGGCGCGGAAAGAATACATAACGCAACAATTTGCCTTTGTCGTATACGATAGGGGATTTAGGCGTGCGGAGATTATCTCCGCCGCTTTTTTTTATTGTGCCAAATATGGTGCAGGGGAAGAGGCTAAGCCCTAAGCGACTTAGCCTCTATTCAATTTGGTGATAATATTGTTAACGTTTTAGATTCTTCGCTGCGTTCAGAATGACGCCTGCTTTTATCCGTTATTCTGCATTTTGCATTTTGCATTATGCATTAAACAAATCGCAATAAGGGCCTCTGCACCGTTCGGAGATATGCGCATTGTCGTCCTCTATAGCGAGAAAGGCGCGGTTTGGGACGGGGATATAGCGGTGTTCGGTGAACGGTCTGCAGACGTCGAGTTCGCACGGATCGCGGCGGTTGCGCTCCGAATTTCTTCCGCGCAAGTCACGGGTCGAGCCGTCTTGAAAATCGCGCTCTATACCGCGGGAATCACGGATTCCGTCGCCGCGAAAATCGCGCTCCGTGCTGCGAAAAGCACGAGTTTCACCGCCGCGAAAATCGCGCTCCGTGCCGCGTGAATCACGGGTTCCGTCACCTCGAAAATCACGTTCCGCGCCGCCGCTGCAATTGCGCCGTTCGCCGCCGCGGAGAAATCTTGAGCCAAGCTCCCTAAGCGCGGGTAGTACGGAGATATCCGCAGAAAGACGATGTATCGTAAAATCGTCGTTCACGCCTATTTTTTTCTCTCTGATGACACAGTAACGCAATCCGTCGTCCATATAAAACCCCGCTTTTTTTGCGCCGCTAACAGCATAGAGGCGTTTTTTATTTGGATTTTTCGGGCGGTACTTATAAAGAAACCGCTTTTGCAACAGTATATGCGGGGAGGGCTAAAGAGGTGAATTTTAAGCAATAATGAGCAAGTAATAGGTAACAAGTAATAGGTAAGGAGATTAGAGATGTGATTCGGAGAAATCGTTGAGATTCTTCGCTATGCTCAGAATGACGTCGACTTTTTACTTAATACCGCACTTATTACCTATTACCTATTACTTATTACCTAAAAAACACGTTGCACCAAAATTTCTTTTATTCCGTATATATAATTATGCGGTTGTATGGAGGATCGGAAGTCTATGGAGTACTCCTTTATTGTTGAAACCAACGGTGACAAGCGGTACGAATACCTTTTGAGGGATTTTCAAGAGGCGGGATACGAGGCGTTTCGGTTCGGCGAGCAAGGGGATCGGCAGTCGGGTGATGCGGCGGTTTACGTTTTTACCCCGACGTATTCGTTTACGGACGATACGTTGCGCACGGTCGGCGAGCGTTCGACGGTGTTTGGATTTGTGGCGGGGGAGAGTACGGCGGAGCTTTTCAGGTCTAAAAGCATACGCTTTGTAAACGTCTTTTCGGGCGAAAGATTCGCGTATAGAAACGCGGCGATCACCGCCGACGGCGCACTTATGCTGACGGCGGAAAACACCGAAATCACTTTTAAAGAAATGAGCGTTTTGGTCGTGGGCTTCGGGCGCGTGGGAAAGGCGGTCGCAAAGATTTTTAAGAGCGTGGGCGCGGCGACTGACGTCGTGACCTTTGACAGCAAGGAATGCGCGGAGGCTGTACTGACCGCCGATAGGCAATTTTCTTCCTTTGAAAATATCCGTTTTGACCGCTACGACGCCGTGATAAATACCGTTCCCGCGCCCCTCTTAAACAAGCATATTACCGCAAGGTTTCGCGACGGCGCATTCCTTTTGGAGCTTGCCTCCGAACCGGGCGGCTTTGACAAGAGCGCGGTCAAGCGCAAGGGCTTAACCTTTTTGCACGCGTCGGGTCTCCCGTCCAAGGCGGCACCCAAAACCGCGGCGAGGATTTTGTTTGAGGAGATTGCGGAATATTTAAAGCTCGACGTTTAGACGCAAGCAACCGCCGCACAAAAAAAACATATATTATAATAACCGCATAAGAAGCTTGCGGTTATATTCTATCTTTTTAGCGGAGCGGGAGAGAACGGATCGGACGATGCGGAAAAAACGGCAACGCAAGGGAACATAAAATCATGAAAAAGAAAATAGGATTTGCGGTCACGGGCTCTTTTTGCACGTTTCAGCGCATTTTAAAAGAGATAGACAGGATCAAGGACAGATACGATATTTTTCCGATATTGTCGCACAACGCGGCAAATACCGACACGCGCTTTTTTAACGCGGAGGAATTTAAAACCGAATTAAAAACCGTAACGGGGCATGAGATAATAACCACGATTGCGGACGCGGAGCCTATCGGACCGAGAAAGCTGTTTGAGCTTTTGGTTGTCGCGCCTTGTACGGGAAATACGGTCGCGAAGTTATCGAACGGGATCACCGACACGTCCGTCACTTTAGCCGCAAAAGCCCACCTCCGAAACGCCCGCCCTTTGGTCATAGGTATCTCGACAAACGACGGACTCGCAAACAACGCAAAAAATATCGGCGCACTCCTCGATCGCAAAAACATCTATTTTGTCCCCTTCGGGCAAGACGACTATAACGGAAAGCCCAACTCCGTCGTCGCCGACTTTTCAAAGCTTGAGGAAACTATAGAGGCGGCATTAGAGGGGAAGCAAGTACAACCCGTGATTTTTTAAACATCAAAAAATCACTTGCCAAAATCCGAAAAATGAGATATAATCTTTAAGAAGAAACCATTAACGCGGGTTTCCGAATTTTTGCGGATATGGCGGAACGGCAGACGCGTTAGATTCAGGTTCTAATCGGGGCAACTCGGTGGAGGTTCAAATCCTCTTATCCGCACCAAAAAAAATGGCGGCATCACGGAATGTGATGCCGTCTTTTTGAATTCGGCTTCGGTTAGAGCAGATTCCTTATCGCAGTTTGATTTGTTGTTTTCGGAAACCTATCACCCAAAAGTATGCTCATCATACCGTTTGACCTAAAAGTACCGCATGATTTAAGTGTGTTCCAATCCCCGAAAGAATATGCGGAGCATCCTTTTGGGGGATAGGTTTGCGAAACTTCTACGGTTCCTATTATTTCATATTCAACCCAATCCTCCATAAATTTGTAGGTTTTCATTTTGAAATACCAAAGTAAACTGCTTGCATTCGCATTTAATATTTGTTCGACGGTCGGTTTCTCAACAAAATCCGCAACGGCAATATAGTTGGTTGCGCTCTCGTATTCTTCTTTTGCCTCCAAAACAACGGCACCGCCGTAAACATTTTCTTTATTTGTTTTAAAGACAAACACATCGCCCTTGCGGAATTGCGCCTTTTTTATTATCATTCTTTTAGGCTTTTTGAATTTGACGGGTTCGCTTAATAGTTTTTGTCTGAATTGCGCAAGGACTTCTCTGCGTTTTTGAACGCTTTTCGGGCTTGCCAAAAGCTCCGTTAAGCGATTAATATCTTCATCGGCGTCAATTATTTCAATTACTTTTTTAATAACTTGTCGGTCTTTAACGCCGCAATCAAATTCCGCAAGAGCAACCGCAAAATAAAGTTCGATCATCAACGAAGGATCTTCGATATAAAAACGTTCCGATTGTTGTTCGGCAATAATATCATTGCCTATTTTGAGAACAATTTTTTCTCTATTGCTTGGATTTTGTTTGATCTCATCAAACGAAAAATTATAACGAATTATTAGTTCGTCATAAAAATCCATAAACTCATCGCTTTGTTTTAAGCCCATTCCCCAACAACCCATAATAGTCTCCTTGAATCTTATAAAGATGAACAGCGTCTATCTAACTCGCTTAAGTATAGCACAAAGTAAGATCAATCGGTACTTTTTGATTTGATTCGTTCTACCGTTTTTTCGATTGCAGTAAAAGCCGCCGCAGGGTCTGAAATATTTTTAACCGCTTGTTCCATAGGGCAGGGGGCGGTTCCCGTCGCATTCATTATCTCGTCGGTGAGAGTGTCATATGAGTATTTCACACCATTCTCTTTCAAAAAAGCTACAGCGGGCTTGCTGATGGTCGCGGCATATATTTCGACAACGCCGCAAAGTACAAGGAGCATTGCCGCCGCTTTGCCTACGACCTTGTCCGCCGCCGAAAAGCCCGTTAGGTCAAATTTCGTCTTTATAAGGCGAATTAGCGCGGATAAGCCTCTTCCGTCGTCCGTGTAGACCTTGTCGTCTTTACAGAGCGCGAGGGTATATTTACCGCCTTTTAAAAGTAATTTTGCTTTGTCTATATCTTTATCCATAATATTGTGGCATGCCTTTATATCTCTTTATCTATATCTTTATTCATAATATCTTTGAAAACCTATAATCGGGCGACCGAGGCGGTCGCCCCTACAATTATATCCTTATTAGTTTTTTGCAAACCCTTATATATCTTTATCTATAATGTTTTACAAATCCCTTTAAACGATATGCGAGTAGGGGAATGACCGCCCACTGAAGCAATATACCGGGTAGACCCGCAAGTACAACCTCCCAAGTTTGGGCAACGGTCATCATTTGGCTGTCGAGCGCGTAAACGGCGAATAGAACCGCGCTTGCGCGAAGCAGCCGACCGCCTATCTGTACCGCGAGCAGTTTTAAAAACACGGGCATTTTGCTTTTGTAGAGCAAGCCCGCGACTAAGCCGTAACCCGCAAGCTCTACTATCATATACGGGAGCATTACCGCCGCGGGCATTCCCGATATCGCAAAGCTGACGAGAGGGCTAAGTACGCCCGTGATTATGCCGAACAGAGGTCCCGCGAGAAGCGCCGCCAAAATAACGGGTATATGCATAGGCAAAAACGCCGTACCCAAAGCCGCTCCGCTGCCCGACGCTATTCCTACGAAATGGAACAGTTGCGGCAACGCTACCGCGGATACTATCGCAACCGCCGTTATTAGGGTTTTTGTTTTGATAGCGGTCTTTTTCAATGTTAGTGAATAACTCATTGAGAACTCTCCTTTATTTTTTTCAATCCGTTATTTTAAATTCGTTGCGTTCTATTCGGTCTAAAATGCGGACGGTACGTCAAAAACTCTTGACACTTCTTTCATACATTCGATAATATCGATATGTTGAGGGCAGTGCTTTTGGCATTGTCCGCACGCTATACAGTCGGATGCTTTTCCAAAGGTTTGCGTAAGCGTGCTGTAATAGATCGGATTTGCATTCTCAAAACGCTTGCGGTCGTTAAAAAGCGAAAAATACTTTGGAATAGGTATGTTTTGGGGACAATTTTCCACGCAATATTGACACGCGGTACAAGGTATAGCGGTGTTTTCCGTGATGATTTTAGCCGCCTTGACGACTATAGCGCGTTCTTCATTGTCTAAAGGCTTAAAGGCTTCCATATATCCGATATTGTCGGCGAGCTGCAGAGGCGTACTCATGCCGCTAAGCACCATAAACACGTTATCAAGTGACGCCGCATAGCGGATAGCCCACGACGCCGCACTCGCGTTCGGGCTGTGCTTTTTAAACAGCTCAAGCACGTCTTTAGGCGGGTTTGCGAGAGAGCCGCCCTTAATCGGTTCCATGACGATAACGGGCGTCTTGTGCCGCACGGCGACCTCATAGCATTTACGCGATTCTATACTTTCGCTGTCCCAATCGGCATAGTTGATTTGGAGCTGTACAAAATCCGTTTCGGGGTGCGCGGTCAAAATTCGGTCGAGAACCTCCGCATTGTCGTGGTAGGATAGCCCTATATGCTTTGCCTTTCCCTCCGCTTTAATTCTTTTCATAAAGTCGAAGCCGTCATACTTTTCCGTACTGAGATAAGTCAGCTCGTTGAGGGCGTGAAGCATATAATAATCGATATAGTCCACGCCGAGCCGCGTACATTGCTCGTCAAAATATTTTTGAAAGTCCCCGTGACGCTCCACCAACCAAACGGGTGATTTGTCCGCAACCGTAAACGAACTGCGCGGAAAACGCTCTACTACGGTCTGTTTTAAAGCGTCCTCGCTCACGCCGAGATGGTACATATACGCCGTGTCAAAATAGGTGAAGCCCTTTTTTATAAAAGCGTCCACCATTTGCTTCAAAAGCGGAATATCGATACTCTTCCAATCGTCCGCGTCCGTCTGCGGCAACCGCATAAACCCGAATCCTAATTTTTTCATCGCAATAGCTCCTCTGCGAATGTCGGTTTGACCGACAAAATTTACATGAAAAAAGTGTTGTGTAATAGAGATGAATATAGTATAATACAAAAGTGATTTATTGTCAATAGGCAATATGGAAAATATAGGAGAATGACTATGGTTATACGGAAAGAAAGAGAGTGCGACTATAACGAAGTCTATGAGCTTGTCAAAACCTCGTTTGCAACTTGTGCTCGACATTCGGGTGAGGGAACGGAAACTGCGGATTATCTCAATGAAGTGCGAAAGAAATCCGCGTTTATTCCCGAACTGTCACTTGTGGCAGAAAGCGATGACGAGAAAATAATCGGTCAGATTGTGCTGTATGAAACACCGATTATCACCAAAAGCGGTATTGTAACTCAGTTGTTGCTTTCTCCGATTTGTGTACACCCGGACTATTTTAGACAAGGTATCGCTCGTTCTATGGTCGAAGCCGCGTTCGCTAAAGCAAAAGAAATGGGCTACAAAGCCGTATTTTTATGCGGAAATCCTGAGTTGTATCACCGTTTGGGCTTTGCGCCGACATACAAATTCAAGATTTATCACGTCAAGGACAATACGGCGGAATGGAGTATGGTACGCGAGTTGTACGATAATGCGTTAATCGGCACTGCCGGAACTGTGAATACAAATTAAATTGATGCTGGACAATTGTACGCGGTTCCTATATAATTTTAGTTAAAAAATCCAAAAAACTGTTTGCATATTTCTTAAATTTCCAATCGTCATGATAAAATTGATATATCGGGGAAGTCTCGCCAAGGCTTAAGTTAAGGCAGTACATTGTGTCGCCGTTCCAATCCGCTATAACCAGACGGTTTTGATCCCATTCGGGAATCAAACCTCCGTCGGGAGCGTAAGCAAAGCCGAATTGCCGTTTAACTAACTCGTCCGCGCTATATACATTGATTGCTTGCTTTAACTCATTTTTGACGACAAAATTTTCAATGAAATATTTATATGTCGGCGGTAGTATATATTTTTTGTTTATATCCGCAACCTCGTCATTCGTCGGTTTTCCTATATTTACCGTACCTCCGATAATATCCGAACGGCTTACATAGGCTTTTTTATAGTATTTCTTATTTATCGTTGAAATCAAACCGTCTATAGGATTGTTCGGGTCGGGATTTTGCACCTTATCGTGCAAGTGCGGCTCATAAGCTGTTCCTTTCGGTCTGTCGGCTTTATCCCAAGCTGATATTTCCTCAAGAGATAAGTCGCTTTCAGTCCAAGTGCGTTCGTCCTCGTAGAGACGTATACGGCGTTTAATAAATCGCTGCCCCGATATAATGCTTAATTCATATAGAGCATAAACCCGAAAGTCTATTCGCATCGTCGTATTAAAAATGATTTCAATTAACTTTGAGTATGACTTATCTTGCATACAACATGAATAGCCTAAAAGTGCATAATAAGAAGTCTGATTGTTTTTATCGTATAAAAACTGTGCAAAGTATTCTCCGTATTCCTCATCGCCTATATTTATAAGTTCTTGGAG
>JAITOQ010000158.1 GCA_031289865.1 Clostridiales bacterium | reverse complement strand
TATCATGATGCTTTTGTAGAAACCCTTAAAAAAAACGATACATACACGCTAAAGCTGGCAAAGTATCATGAATATACCGACGCATATACCGATTCGAGGGGAAAGACAATTTATAGGGGAGAGCAGGATTTAAGTCCGTATGGGGTTTCGATAGACGATATTCCGTCTTTAAGGGCGCAAGCGGACGGCAAAGCCGATATTTATCCGTCCTACACTTTCAACAAAAATCTGCATGATTTTTTTGACGGGTTTATTACGGAAGCGCAGTTGAGGCACAACGACTTTTATGCATCTAAATTTCAAGAGGCGATTGCCGTTGAGAATTTTTCTACGTTTCATCTACCGCTCCTGTGCGGAAATTTGCCGACCGAGCCGAACGAGGTTTTGATATATGATTATATCGCGGAAAGCTTGATTTATTGGGAATTATTTTCGGGCGAAATAAAGGATTTGCAAGGCATGACATTGACCGACAACCCTTCGGGGTTTTCGATGAAAGTCAGCGGAATCTTAAAAAGCGGCTACGCGCAATATAAAGATAGCTCGAGATATTCATACGGTTTTAGAAGCGAATATTTGGATAGCCTACAGTCTATCTATTGCTTTCCCGAGATGATTGCAAGCATTGCTGATGATACGGAATATTTGTCGGTATCAAGATCCGGATTAAATCGAATCGGGTATTATATAGAAAATCCGGAAGATGAAAGCGATTTGCCGTGGTATTTGACACAAGACTTCCCCAATACCGGAATAAAAAAGGCGAAAATAATTTCGGAATTGCCGGATTGTGATATCACCCCCAACCCATATACGGGCGACGGTTTTAATCGGGTGAGTTACGGGGTAATAGTTTCTAAAAAACAATTGAAAAAAATTCTTGGAAACGATGTCGAACTGACCGATGAATTTTTGGAAGAGCTTATGACCAATTATCGGTTTGAGTTAGGAAATAGGGTTTATAGTATGGGTGATGTTTCGTTTTGGTTCGGTGCCGATTATTATATATACGGAATAACCGATGAGGACACTTACGAGGACGGAGCTTTGCGAGTCTATATTACTAACCCCGAGAATGATATGTTTTTTTATACGCCGAGCGGCACTTTCGACGGGCTTTATCTTTCGCTCAGCGACAACTGGAATACAAACTCCGAAGTCTTGAGAAATTTTGAATTATCCGTCCGTGCCACAAATTTTTATGAGCAAAATCCCGATTATGACGTTACGGGCTATACAAATTACTCGCCGGCGGGGATTTTGATGAGAAGTGCGGACTTTTATTTAAAGAACGTGAGGGATTTTGCAAAAAACATTATACTTTATGTCGCGATCGTCGCCGTCCTCGGTATCATATTTTTTACCGTCAATACGATAAAAAAGAACACCTACAAGATAGGGGTGTTAAAGACGCTCGGGGCGCGAAATATCGACGTCACCGTGATATTCGGACTCGAAACCCTCTTTTTGTCCGTCGTTGCGTTTTTGATTTCTATCGGCGTTTCGATTTTTCTCATGAAGGGAATCAACTACAATTTTACGAAGAATATCGACCCGTCTTTGGTCTTTTTTAGCATCGGTGCGTTGGATTTTTTGGTCACGTTTTTGCTTTCCGTCACGGCAAGCGTGATTGCCGCGCTCGCTCCGCTCGTCAAATTGTACTTCACCTCGCCGATCTCGATTGTCAAGAGCAACAATCGCAAATGAAGTTGAGAGTTGAAAGTTTAAAGTTGAAAATTGCGGATTTTAAAAGCAAAATAGGCGGCATAAAATTCCCCTTAGGGAATTCCGTTACCATACAGAACGTTAAGGCATACCGACGTTTTTGTTGTAGCGGTTGGACAACCAACGTTTGAGATTCTTCGCAAGCTCAGAATGACACCTACATTTTTAAAAATCCGCAATTCTGCATTCTGCATTCTGCATTCTGCATTAAAAAAGCATTCTGCATTAAAAAAGCATTCTGTATTAAAAAAGCATTCTGCATTAAAAAAGCATTCTGCATTAAAAAAACATTAGGAAGAAAAAAAGATGGACAAAGAAAAACAAACGCGGTATGCGTTTCACGTCACGGGTCAAACGGGTTGGATAAACGACCCGAACGGCTTTTCATGGTACGGGGATAAAATTCATCTGTTTTTTCAACACAATCCGTACAAAAACACATGGGGTCCGATGCATTGGGGACATGTGACGGGTACGGATTTTGTCAAGTGGACGTATGAAAAGATTGCGCTGTCGCCCGACCGTCCGCGCTATGATTCAATATTCGGCGCGTTTTCGGGTTCGGCGATTGAGTTTCAAGGGAAATACTATCTCGTCTACACGGGTTGCAACCTTCGCCGCCAAACTCAATGTATAGCCGTGTCGGACAACGGCGTCGATTTTACCAAATATGATGGCAACCCCGTTCTCGACAAAAAGGATTTGCCGAAAAAATCGTCGATTGCAAACTTCCGCGACCCAAAGGTTTGGGAAAAGGGCGGTAAGGTCTATATGCTCGTTTCGGCGAAAAACAAATACGGCGGTCGGTCAAGGCTGCTCTTATACCACACGAACAACATGACCGAATGGAGTTATGGCGGCGTCGTTTTTTCAAATCAAAAGGCAAAAACCGCCGCGCTCGGTCACATGATGGAATGCCCCGACATTTTTACCTTGGGCGGCACGGACGTGTTGATCATCAGTCCGCAAAAGGTGAAAGGGCACAAAAACAGAGATGCGTCAGTATACGTCACGGGTAAGCTCAATTACGGTACGGGCGGGTTTGAATGCGCGGAAAAAAACGTCCGCGAAATCGATAACGGAACGGATTTTTACGCACCGCAAACCATGCAAACACCCGACGGGCGAAGAGTCATGGCAGCGTGGATGGCGACTTGGAATCGCGTACCGATAAACGCGCTTCTTGGGTGCGGTTATGCGGGCGCGCTCACCTTTCCGCGTGAGCTTACGCTATCGGATGGCAGGCTCTTTCAAAACCCCGTGAGAGAAATCGAGAGGTACTATACCGAACGTTACGAGGAAAAAATCACGCTTTTGGGCGGGACGCGCTATATCGAGGAACTGTCGGGAAAGGTGCAGAATATCACGATAGAATTTTTGCCGACGGGCGGTAAAACGGGTATATCGGTCTTTGACGACGGAAAAGGAAACGGACTCAAAATTTATTACGAAAACCGTACCGTGACCCTCGACCGCTCCAAAGTAATCCGCGATTTTTACCCGTCCCCCTCCGCAACAACCGCCGTGTGCGATACGCCATCCGACGCAAAAAAAATAAAGCTGCGCCTCCTCATGGATAAATATTCATGCGAGGTTTTTGTGTGCGACGGCTACAGCGCAATGACGACAACCGTCGCGCCCTTAGACGCCCAAATCAAAACGTATATTTTTTCAGACGAAGAGGTTTTTGTGACTGTTGCGAGGGATAGGATAGAAGTGAAATAAATTGTGTTGTAACGACAATGCAAAAAATAAATTGCGTTATAACGCTTGACAAAATTGTCCATAATGTATATAATATATAAGCTATTCATGTGAACACATGGAGCAGTTGAGTTTTTCCGATAGGCGGGAAGGGGGCGAAGTAAGAATGTCAACTATAAGAGTAGGCGAGAACGAAAGTATAGAGAGCGCGATCAGACGCTTTAAGAGAAAATGTGCGCGTGACGGCATTATCGGCGACCTCCGCAAAAACGAAGCGTACGAGAAACCGAGCGTTAAGAGAAAGAAAAAAGCCGAAGCGGCGAGAAAGCGCATTTACAAGTCTTAACAACAAAACAACATTACTAAGGTCTTAGAATTTCTAAGACTTTTTTAACATAATTATGAGAATAGACTTTTTTGCGGAAATAAGTTTGCAAGAGGTCGGATAAAGAATAAGAGAGCGGAGAAAACCATGCTTTGTATTTTGGCAGCGATGAGAGAAGAGGTAGAGTTGCTTTTAGAAAGGGTGACGGTCACGGGGACGGAGGAGCTTGGCTGCGGTAGGCAAATTTATTTTGCCGAATACGCGGGAACGGTTTTTTTGATAGCCGTGTCGATGATCGGAAAGGTAAATTCCGCGGTGACGATGCAATACGTCCTCGACCGCTACGAGGTTGACCGAATCATAAATATCGGGACGGCGGGCGGGATTGCGTCGGTTTTTAAAAAGAACGATATCATGCTTGCGACCGCGGCATATCAGCACGACTACGACCTCGGACCCGTCGGCGGCGACGGCTACAAGGCGGGGACGATATCCAATATCCCAAAAGCGTCGTTTAGCTTTGACCGTGAAATGAACGGCGAACTAAGCGCGATTTGCAAGGGGCTTGGCTATACGCTCACGGAGGGTATTTTGGTTTCGGGAGATCAATTTATCTCGGACGGAAAAAAGGTCAAAAAGCTAAAAAAGGATTTTTCGGCGATTGCGTGTGAAATGGAGGGCGGCGCGCTCATCCAAACCGCCGCGCTAAACGGCTTTAAAAAAATAGCGTCTATAAAAGCCATCTCCGACAACGCCGACGAAAACGCGGCGGAGGATTTTTCGGATATGACGGGGGCGAAAGAAAAGATAAGAGACATTGTTTGTAGGTATATATACAAATTGAAAGTTGAGAGTTGAAAGTTGAAGATTACGGACAAAAACAAAAAAGGCATTCACTAAAAGACGGTATAGACCTATAAAATAAAGGTAAAGTTTTTGAAAAGAGCGCGAGAAAAAATTTTTCCAAAAATTTTGTCTCGCGACCTCTAATCTCAAAAAAACAAAAAACAAAAAAAGAAGGAGTATATTTATGTCAAAATTGACGATGGAAAAGTTAGTCGCTTTAGCTAAGGGGCGCGGCATAATCTTTTCGGGGAGCGAGATTTACGGCGGGCTTGCCAACACCTATGATTACGGACCTCTCGGCGTATTGTTAAAAAACAACGTCAAGCGTGCGTGGTGGAAAAAATTTGTCGAGGAAAACACCCTAAACGTGGGCTTGGATTGCGCTATCCTCATGAACCCTACGGTTTGGGAGGCGAGCGGGCATATCGGTAACTTTAACGATCCGCTCATGGATTGCAAGGAGTGCAAGACCCGCCACAGAGCCGACCACCTCATAGAAGCGTATCAAGAAAAACACGGACTTCACGACAGTATCGCGGGCTTTTCCAACGAAAAACTCGAAAAATACATTCAAGACAAAAAGATACCTTGCCCCGATTGCGGCAAGTCCAATTTTACGGGCGTGCGTCAGTTTAACATGATGTTTAAGACCTTTCAAGGGGTCAATGAGGATACGGCGAACACCGTTTACCTTAGACCCGAAACCGCGCAAGGCATTTTTGTCAACTTTAAGAATGTGCAGCGTTCGCAACGCTTGAAAGTGCCGTTCGGAATCGCCCAAATCGGGAAGAGCTTCCGAAATGAGATAACGCCGGGGAATTTTATCTTCCGCGTCCGCGAATTTGAACAGATGGAGTTGGAATTTTTCTGCGAACCCGGAACGGATCTCGAATGGTTCGGGTATTGGAAAACCTTTTGCCGCGATTGGCTGTACGGGCTTGGGATAAAACCCGAAAATCTGAAGCTCCGCGACCACGCAAAAGAGGAGTTGTCGCACTATTCAAACGCGACTACGGATTTTGAATTTAATTTTCCGTTCGGGTTCGGAGAGCTGTGGGGGATTGCCGACCGTACCGACTTTGACCTCAAGGCGCACCAGACGAAGAGCGGTCAAAGCCTTGAGTACATCGACCCGATTACAAATGCGCGCTATATCCCGTACTGTATCGAGCCGTCGTTAGGCGTCGACCGCGTGATTCTTGCTTTTTTATGTAACGCATACGACGAGGAGGAACTCGAAGGCGAAACACGGGTGGTTTTGCGTCTGCATCCGTTTCTCGCGCCGTACAAAGCCGCGATTTTGCCGCTCCAAAAGAAGCTCGGCGAAAAAGCGGACGAAATCTATAAGAGCCTCATGAAAAAATATTCGGTGACCTACGACGATGCCGGAAGTATCGGAAAACGCTACCGCCGTCAAGACGAGATCGGTACGCCGTACTGTATCACCATCGACTTTGAAACGCTCGAAGACGGCGCAGTCACTGTCCGCGAACGCGACAGCATGCAGCAAGTCCGTATTAAGATAGAGGAGCTTGGAAAGTTTTTTGAAGAAAAACTCGATTATTGATGTAAAAAACTCTCAAATCGTATTGACAAACCGCAAAAATTGAAATATAATAGATATATTGCAAGTTTTATTTGCAAAATTTTAGATTAAAAAGCAAAAGAGAGGAAGGGCTATGAAAAAAAAGGTGTTCACAAAAATTTTTGCGACGATAGGGATTTTGCTTTATCTTGTCGCGGCATTGCTGACGGGGGCGGCTACCGTAATTGCCGTTCTATTGCAAGTGTCGGCTGAGACGGGCTTGGAATGGCTCGGAAAGATTCTTGAGCTGTATGCAAAGCTGCCCGATTTTCTCTTGAAATACGGTATACTTATCGTGGTCGGCGTACTATTCCTTTTGTCCGTCATCGGATTGTGCTTGTCCGCGAAGGCTTTGCACCGCGCACGCAAGGGCGATAAGGAAATCATTGCCCAAAAGAAAAAGCTCGAAGAGGACAATGCGTTGTTGGAAATCGAGCGCAAAAAACTTGACGACGCAAAGGTAAGAGTCGGCGAACGCGAAGGCGAGGTCAGAGTGAGGGAGCTGTCGGCTGAAAAAAAGGAAATCGAGGTCGAAGAGAAATGGATTAAGATTAAACAAATCATTTTGAACCTCAGGAAACGCGGCAAGATCGACGGCATTGACGACAAAGCGTTATTGGCTCTCGAAAACGAAATAGACAAAGCGTAATTTTTAAAGTTGAGAATTGAGAGTTGAAAGTTGAAAAGCGAGGATAAAAAGAGATGTAATTCGGAGAAATCGATTGAGATTCTTCGCTGTACTCAGAATGACACTTGCTTTTTATAAGTTGAGAATTGAGAGTTGAAAAGCGAGGATAAGAAACATAGGTCGGAGTGATTGCTCCGACCTATTGTAATAATTTTGTTTGTAATATTTCCGTATTTTGATAAGTAATTAGCCCAACACGGTGATGTCTTTGTTTAAAAGAATGGTGATAAAGTCGATGAGCCAAAAGATCGGAAGAATGAGTGCGAGTATTGCGCCCAAGTATTTTCCTCTTATCAATCTGACGATTACGCCGAGCGGCCAACCGAGAAAGATACAGAGGATCACAGAAACGATCCAAGGCAAACCGAAGTAAGCTTTTTGTCCTTTTGCAGCCATAATACATAAACCTCCTTTTGTTTATTTTACTTAATACTATCACAAAAACGAAAAATATGCAATGGATTTTGAGAACATTATCAAAGTTTTGCATTTTTTGGGTGAATACCGAACGTACAACCCTATTTTTGGGGTTTTTTGGAGAATTTTTTAAGAAAGTTTTCTTTTGTTTTGTAAATTTATTGACAAATACGGTGAGATGCTATATAATAATGAAAACAAATACAACAAAAAAAGGAGAATTTTTATGGAAAAGAAGACAATGACAAAAGTCGGCGGCATTATCAGCTTGATCATTTACATAATCGCGACGCTGCTTGTCGCGCTTGCAACGTTTGTAGTGATCATCTTTTTGGCGGCGGCGACAACAATCGGCGAATCGGCACCGGGAGGGATTCCGACAGAGCTTTGGGCAGTCTTAGGACCGTTGGGAGGAGTAATCATAATTATCTTTCTTATCGCTTTAGCGGTTACGATTCTCGGTATCGTGTTTTCGGCAAAGACGCTGAAATATGCGAAGATGGATCCTAAAGCCTACGCCGAGAAAAAAGGCGGAGTTTTGGGATTGGGTATCACCCTCTTAATATTTGCGGCGATTGCTTTTGCGGGAAACGGTTTTAATAATGTCGGGACTGTTCTTTTGACTCTTGTATTGCTCGCGTCGGCGGTCTTAATCATCGTCGATTATGCGTTAAATCCTAAGGCACTTGCCGTCGTTCTCGAAAGAGAAGCAAAGGCGAAGGAAGCCAAGGATGCGGAAGACGCGGCAAAAGCCGAAGCGGAAAGATTACATAAGGACGAAGAGGCAAGGGCTTTAGGCAGCAGATTCTATGCTCAACAAGACTTGTCGGCGGAAAAGGAACAACTTATAAAAGAGCAAGAAGCTCTCGAAAGAGAGAAGTTTTTGATTAAGCAAAGAGAGTTGCAATTCCGTGAACAAGAATTGAAAGCAAAGGAAGCCGCGCTCAAGGCGAAAGAAAACGAAATTAAGTAAAAACCTTTTGAATTTTACTTGCATTTTTTCTTGAGATGTGATATCATATCTCAGCAAGTTTAAAAGGGTCAAGGAGAAAAATCGTGCCTCAAATCAAATCACAGATAAAAAGAGTAAAAATTACAACTGCGGAAAATCTAAGAAACGCGGCTAAAAAGACGAAAGTAAAGAACGTCATCAAGAAATACAACGCTGCAATCACGGCGAAAGAGACCGCAAAAGCGGAAGCTTTGCTGCAAGATGTCATGAGCGTCGTAGAGAGCGCGTATTTGGACGGTATTTACAAGAGAAATACCGCGTCGAGAAAGATTTCCGAATTGTCCAAAAAATTGAGCGACTTAAAAAAAGCCGAATAAGTTCGGTCTTTTAGCAGCACAAAAAACTTTAAAAATTCCCGTCTGTCGATAGGGAATTTTTTGCGTTGTAAGGAATTTTATGCCGTCATGATTTTGTGGTCAGAGGTTGTACAATTGACGTTTTAGATTCTTTGCTGCGCTCAGAATGACACCGACTTTTTTTAAAATCCGCAATTCTGCATTCTGCATTCAAGAAAGACACCCGCCTTTTCTTAAATCCGCAATTTTCAATTTTCAACTTTCAATTTTCAACTTTAAAATCATGTTTGTTTGTTGTTCCGCATAAGGTATGATAAGAGGTACGATATGCGGAAACTCAATATAAAAAACTTTAAAATCCGCGCCGCGAGTAATCTCGTCATCTTTTTGGTTTTGGGCGGGCTTTTTTTTGCGGCGTTTCGGAGCGGCGCGATCACGGCGGCGGGGCGGGAGCAAGCGTATTATCGCGGAAATTCCGACAGACCGTATGTTTCGCTCATGGTCAACGTGTACGAGGGGCGGGAATATGTAGAAAAAATGATGGCGGTCGCCGAAGAATACGACGTCAAACTGACCTTTTTTATCGGCGGCTGTTTCGCAAAAAATCAAACCGACCTTATACGGAGCATTTACGAGCGCGGGCATGAGCTTGCCAATCACGGCTATTTTCACCGCGACCCCGCGAAATTGAGTTACAAGGAAAATTTTGATGAAATCGTTATGACCGAACGGCTAATAGAGGCGATCTGTAACGTAAAGACCTCTCTTTTTGCGCCTCCGTCGGGTTCGATGGGAAAGGAGATGTTCCGCGCATCAAAGGAGCTTGGTTACGACGTGATTATGTGGAGCAAGGACACCATAGATTGGCGCGACAAGGATGCGGATTTGACTTTTACACGCGCTACAAAAAACATGAAAAACGGTGACCTCGTACTCATGCACCCAAAGCCGCATACTGCGGAGGCGTTGCCGAAAATATTGAAGTTTTATAAGGATAACGGGTTTAAGGTCGTGACCGTTTCAAAGAATATCGGGAAAACGGAGATATAAATAAGTTGAAAATTGAGAGTTGAAAGTTGAAAAGCGAGGATAAGAAGAAGTAGGTGTATTCTATTGTAGGGGACGATGACCACATCGTCCCGTATCCGAATAAAAAAGCAAGTGTCATTCTGAGCGCAGCGAAGAATCTAAAACGTCAATCGGAGACGGGACGATGTGGTCATCGTCCCCTACGGAAAGCCCTCCGCCTTTTTATACGTTTGGCAATCTTGTATATTGTAGTTCCCGCAAGCGTCAAAAATATGACAGCAAGCCCCGCGATAGCGACGGGGACGTAGAGAGTGGGGTCGGCGATACGGTCAAAAAAGGTGTTTCGGTCGTAGGGCGGCGCGTTAAAGTCCGCGTCGGGCGCAAGCTCCTTTAGGTAGGCGATAAAGCCCTCCGCTACTCCGTCGGAGAGTTCGGCGGGGATAGAGATGAGTGTCCCCGAATAGATATGCCACACGGTAGAGGTGCGGTAGGTGAGGACGGTGTATTGCTTCGCGTATGCCGTCGACAGCTTTTCATGCGAAACAAAGGTAGAGAAGCGCGTCCCGACACCGACGGAATAGTATTCCGTTACGGTATCGCGGAAGTCACCGCCGCTCTTTAATGCGTGATAGAGGTTGACGGCGTCCGCGTTTGCGAGCAGATCCTCCGAACCGTAGGAGGACGGGTAGACGTCGGTCAATGCGTCGCGGGTGAGGGCGGCATAGGTCTCGCGGCTCTCGTTAGGGTAGGCTTCCGCAAGGTCGATTAAGAGGGTTTGGAGGTCGCCCGCCCAACCGGAGAGGTCTTCGTATTGCCGTTCGTTCATGACGAGCGAGGACGCAAGCCCCGTGAGCGTATAGTTGCAAGTATTATAGATCAGAGAGGTGAGCAAAACCGACATGTGCGGAATGTCCACACCGTCGATTACGCGGTTTTGAGGATCGGAAAAGTAGGACGAGAGGCGAGGTGCGCGTTCCGCGACAAAATCCAAAAAGCTCTCGCCGCCGGGAGCGGCTTTAAAGGAAACACCCATGAGTCGGATCGGAGAAGTTTCGAGCGAGCCGCCGACGGCGCGCCAATCATCGGTACGGTATGAGGGATTTGTGTAACGGATATACGCGAACGTCAGCCAAATGTCGGGAGAAAGGGTCAACAGCCCTTTTTTTTGTGCGTTTTTTAATTGAGAATCCGCATGATTAGCAATATAGTCTTTTGCAAAATCGTTTAAATCGGAGAGATTTTCCGTAAAATCCGCAAGCTCCGCGGAAACGGGCAAGACCGCCGAAGCGGTCGCGGCTGCCGCCGCGCTTGTTTCGCCCGCCAAAATCGGCGAAAGAAAAAGCGCGCAGAAAAGGAGCGCGAACACCGCAAAAAATGAAAGGGTTTTTTTTGTTTGTTTTGTCATAGTTTTTTCTCCCGTTTGAGAGGATTTTATAGTGTGCGTAATATATAGGATAATTATATTTGAAAAAAGAGGGAATGTCAATAGTTTTTGAAAAAATGCTTTTTAACTCCGCAATTCTGCATTTTGCATTCTGCATTTTGCATTAAATAAGTTTTTTTTAAAATATTTGGATTTCCTATTGATTTTTTTGTGCGGATAGTATATAATATCATTATCACAAAAAACGGTCCGAAAAAAAACATTCGGGTCACGGAGGTTTGTTACATATGAGTTATGTCGAAATGTCATTTTTAGGTGCGTTTGTTGCGCTTGTCGGAGTAGCCGCTCTTACGGGCTTTACCCGCGGGTTCAAGAGAAGCACTTACAAGCTGGCACTTGTAATCGTTGCGGCTTTAGTTACCGTCGCGGTTTTGCCAATGGTGCTGGACCAAATCATGAGCGTTAATATACAATCGGTTTCGGGGAAGGAGATCGAGTTACTCGGCGTGAAGCTTACCTCTCTCGATCAATGGATCGGCGGGGTTGCGTCTAAGTATGCGGATCAATTTTTAGGGAGCGGAGCCACCGAAAGTTTGGCGGGGTCGATTGCGCTTATTTCGGGTATCCTCAAGATGCTCATATCCGTGCTTATCTTTGAACTCCTCTTCATCATCATAAACTTGCTGTTTACACTCCTCTTCCACATCACAAAAGGGTTTGTCGACAACAA
>JAITOQ010000135.1 GCA_031289865.1 Clostridiales bacterium | reverse complement strand
ATTTTATTTGACGAGATAGAAAAGGCGGCGAAACCGAATCCGCGCATACTGGATATATTCCTGCAAATTTTGGAGGACGGGCGGCTTACCGACAGCAAGGTAGAAACGGTCTATTTTTCCGAAAGCGTGATTATTTTCACTTCTAACCTTGGGGCGGGCGAGGTTGCTTCGAGCGGAAGCAACAAGGACACGGCGGCGGAGTTCATACGCATTGTCAAAAACTATTTTGACAACGAAATAAAGCGTCCCGAGATACTCGGCAGAATCGGTTACAGTAATATCGTGCCGTTTAATTTCATACGCGACCGCGAGTTTATGGTTAAAATCGCAAAGTCCAAACTCAACCCGATAAAGGTTGCGATTGCGGAAAAATACCGCCTTGATTTGGAGTTTGAGAACGAATTAAAGTTTGTCGAATACATTCTCGGCAACGCGGACATTACCAAGGGCGGACGCGACATTCTAAACGCGATAAACGATAACTTGCTCGACGGATTAGCATTATTCTTGTTTGAGCATAAGCCTGATTTGCCAAGTTATCGCGGCGCAAAGGTTGTCGTTCGCACTGGCAAAAACGGTTTGGCATTTGAGTTTGAGAATAGCTAAATAAGCAAAACGGAGGTTTATGAATATGGAAATAAAAGATAAAACGATTGCGCTTCTGATTGATTGCGAAAATATATCACACAAATATCTAACTACGATTTTTGAGGAACTCAATCAGTTCGGCAACACCACATATAAGAGAATATACGGTGACTTTAAGAACCAAGCATTAAAAGAATGGGATACGTTGGCAACTAAAAACGGAATGATTGAAGTTCAGCAGTCTGCCAACACAAAAGGAAAAAACTCCTCGGATTCCGCTTTAATAATTGATGCGATGGACATTCTGTATAAAGGGCGGGTTGACTGCATTTGCTTGGCGACAAGCGACAGCGACTTCACGCGTCTCGCCGTTCGTTTCCGCGAGGAAGCGATTACAGTAATTGGTGCAGGTGAAGAAAAAACGCCTGAATCTTTCCGCAATGCCTGCGACAGATTTATTGTTCTTGATAAATTGTTACAGGATGCACCGACTGTGAGTACTATTGTGGGTAGTAAAAAAACAGTTGTCGAACAGACTGAAAACAAGACAGACAGCGAGATAGAAAAATTACTTGCAACTTGCATCGAAATCATTACCGGGGGAGCTGAAAGCGATGGGTGGATGCACTTTTCCGAATTTATTAATCAGTTATTCAAGAAAGACAATTCGTTTAATCCCAAAAATTATGGGTATCAAGCGCGACCAGTAAACTTTTTTAAGCAAGTCGAGATAAATGGGGAAAAACCATTTGAATTAAGACGGAAAAGCAATTTTGATGAAATAGCTCTAAAAAAGGATAAATAGAAAATGGAATCGGCAAAATTCAACATTGCGCTTATAAACCGTTGCACAATGACGGAGGGACCCGAAAAACGGCTTGCAATATGGTTTCAAGGTTGCGATAAGCGTTGTACGGGTTGTTGCAACCCCGAACTATTTGACTTGAAGCCTGCGCACATTTTGACGCTTGACGAATTACTTGCGATAATAACGCAGACAAAGGAGGAGTTCGGCATAGAGGGTGTAACTTATCTCGGCGGTGAACCGATACTCCAACAAGGGCTTGCGGAGCTTTCGCAGGCGATACGGGCGGCAGGACTGGGCGCGATACTCTTTACTGGACGCAAAGCGGAGGAATTGACCGACACGCTGAAAACCGAAGTAGACCTAATCGTTGACGGAGGCTTTGAGCAAGACAACCTCGACGATAAACGCAACCTTATCGGTTCAAAAAACCAGCGCTTGATATTCATTACAGAGCGTTACCGTAAGCACGAGCAATGGTTTTATACGCCACGCCCGAAACGGGTGGAAATGAATCTTGTCGGAGATTTATTTATAACGGGCGACGTGGTTATGGAGCAAAAGGCAAATTCGTAAAAACAAAGGGGTTGTCCAAATCGGAGATTTCTTGGCTAATATATGTAAGGACTTTTTTACAGGACATATTTTCTAAAAAAAACGAAAGGAGCAATTATAATCGTATGACATTAAAGCCGCGTGTACGGAAGCGGGGCAAGTGGGGCAATCGGACGCAAAACGTCCGCATAAGCCGTTAAAGCCGTAATATGGAAGTGGGGTACGGAACGTTTGGACTCCGCGCCTTTGCGGCCGAAAATGCGAACGAAACAAATACAAAAACTGATGCAGTTAAGGGTGGAATCTGCCCAAAAAGACGAGCAGGATAAGGGTGTGAGGCACTTCGGGCTTTGCCCTCGTTTACCCCCGTCGTTGCGGCAACTCGGACACCGAGTTCCGCCTCGCGCTTTGCGCGGTAGATTTTTTAGATTTAGGAGGAAAACTTGTATGAATTTATTAGGGACATTGTTGGCGGTTGTCAATTTCAATCCGATTATACAGTTTATATAATGACATCTTGAACGTGACGGTGCGGTTGCTCATGCTCACATTGGTTTATAAAAACGCGGCTTATACGGCGCTGAACGGTCGGCTTGAAACTTAATCGAGCCGATTTTTTTCACGTCGTTTGGTTATAAAAACGCGGCTTATACGGTGCGGAACGGTCGGCTTAGGACTTAATCGAGCCGATTTTTTTCACGCCGTTTGGTTATAAAAACGCGGCTTATACGGCGCGGAACGGTCGGCTTGAAACTTATCAAGCCGATTTTTTTTGCGCTGTATAAGCGAAAAAAATGTTAAGAATCGCCCCAAAACAGCACTAAAAACAGGAGTTAGAATTATGCCAAGACTTACAAAAAAATTTAAGAGAGAATGGGGATTTTTTATACACTCAAAGACGGGCTATGTTACTCATAACAAAAAATGCTCAAATTGTATACACAACGGTTGCAAGCAAAGTTACAGAGTAAAAATTATCGCCTGTCCGCATTATGAGAAAAGATAGGACGGAAACGGAAATCGAAAGGTTTCCGTTTTCTTTTCAATAAGGGGGAAGATATGAAAGCGAACAAAAAATCAAAGCGCGGCGCAGATAAGACGGTACGGCGTTTTATCGTTACCGAAGTGTACGGCGGGAATCGTAAATTGCCGGATATATTCTCGGATTTGCTGTGCTCCGAATACTGCCGAAAGGAACAGAAAAATTTACGGGAACGAATTAAATAATTGACTCGATAGGGCAGCGTATGGTATAGTATGTATAACGATTATCCTTAAACACGTTGTTCTGTCACGGAGGAAAAATGGAACAACAAGGAAACAAAAAAAACACAACGACCGATTACTTCAAGTCCGAAGGCTTTGTGCTGCCCGAATTTTACAGCGCGGCGATATACGCAAGGTTTTCCAAAGACGACGGTCAAAGTTATGACAGTTCGAGCATCGAAACACAAAAAATGATGCTTGAAAAGTATTGCCGGGATAACGGCTACAAGGTTCACGACTTTTACAAGGAGGACGGCTACACGGGATTAAATTTTGACAGACCGGATTTTCAAAGGATGCTGAGCGACATTGAAAACGGAATCGTTAATCTCGTCATAACAAAAGATTTGAGTAGACTTGGACGCGACTACATTCAAACGGGATACTATACCGAAATCTACTTTGCCGATAAAAACATAAGGTATATAGCCATAAGCGACGGCGTAGATACGGCAAAAGCGGACAGCAGCGATTTTATGCCATTTAAGAATATATTTAACAATATGTATTCAAAGGATATATCGCGCAAGGTAAAAGCGGCTAAACGGCAGAGAGCGTATCACGGAATGTTTATCAATCCGCAAGCCCCCTACGGTTATAAGAAAGAACCGACCAACAAAAACAAGCTGATAATCGACGATGACGCGGCGCAAACCGTAAAAGAGATTTTCCGGCTTTCGTTAGAGGGTAAAGGCAATACGCTGATAGCCAAGGCGATAACGGCAAAAAGAGTGTTAGTCCCGTCGGCGTACAAAACCTTGCAAGGCTTAAAGGGTTTCGGGCATTTCAACAAGGAAGGCAAAGCGGATTGTGAATACAAGTGGAGTTACA
>JAITOQ010000106.1 GCA_031289865.1 Clostridiales bacterium | reverse complement strand
TTACTGTTTCTCCGTTTTGTTGGTTTTTGTTTGTGGCTTTTGTACGGCTTGTCGTTTGAGATTCTTCGCTTTTACGGGACGATGAAGGCATCGTCCCATACGGAATGACAGCGAGTTTTTATTGTGCCGCCGTTTTGTTGTTTATTAAATCAAATCCATTGTAGCATAATTTGTAAATTTTGTAAATACATTTTTTGAAGTTTTTGAAATTTTTTTACGTTTTTGCCTTTATTTTTATACGGCACACGTTTTAGGTTCTTAGCTTTTACGGGACGATGAAGGCATCGTCCCCTACAAGAGAATTACCGATTTTTATTATTCGGATTACGGGCGACCGAGGCGGTCGCCCCTACAAGACGTTTGAGATGCTTCGCATTCGTTCGGAATGACACTTGCTTTTTTTATCCGCAATTTTCAATTTTCAATTTTCGACTTTCGACTTTCAATTTTCGACTTTCGACTTTCGATTTTCAACTTTCAACTCACTTCGCAAATTCTTCAAGATGCGAGCTTACGTCGTCTAAAATGTCTTGAAAGATTTTTAGATCATTGTCGGAGCAAGCGATCGGAAGCGTAAAATAGATCGAGTCGCCGAATGTGACCAACGAGAGCATCATATACGGCGCATACTTCATTGCCCCCGTCACGATGAGATCCACGGGGTTTAATCCGTTAAACGTCACAGTCTTGTACTCCACCTTGCCGATATTAGAGACCCCGATATACGGATTTTGATAGAAAATCTTGATGAGGATTTTTCCGATAGCAAACGGAAAAATTCTGTCCATGAGGTTGAGGAGGGTCAAGCCGCCTAAGCCGCCGAGGTCGTTTTTTGTCCGATCCATAAATTCGTGAACCAACTTGCACGTGTCGTGAAAGGTCGCGCCGAGGTCGTTTCCGAGGCTGACCTTGATTTTTGAAACCAAATTACAAAAATTTATCTCCATATCTTGAGGCATATACCGCCTAAGGTTTAAAACGCAGTCTATAGCAAGGCTTTGCCCCTCCTCAAACCGGACGTGTTTCATGAGTGCGATGAGATAAGCCGCCAAAATCACGTCGTTAAAGGTGAACCCGTGCGCCTTGCAATACTTGCGAATCGCGCCGAATCCCTCTACCGTATGCGTGAGTATCCGCTTTTGAAATTCGGGACGGTAGCTCTCGATAGGGAGCTTCAGTCTTTCATTCTTTTCATGACGGTAATTCGTCATTTGTTTTGCGCGTACGCACTCCTCTTTGCTCAAATACTTATAAAATTGCTTGTAATCCCTATTCCCCATCTCGTATTTGCAAGTGTAGTTCGGATTGACCGCCATGTGATTGTAGGTGTCGGACAGTGCGCGCATAAAGAGCGTAAAACCGCTCCCGTCAGCCACGAGATGCGAAAAATGCAGCACCAAACAATCGTTTTGCACACCGTTTTCGTCCTTGCGGAATACCGCGATACGGATAGGACGCCCTTTGCGCGGGTCTCTCCCCTTTGAAATATATTCCAAAACGGCGGCGCGGTGGGTCGCCTCAGTCGTAGTAAAAAATTCAAAAAATTGCTCGATGTCGATCGTCGGATAGCGTTTCCAATAAGCTTTGATCGGCGCGGGAATAAATTTTGAATTTACTATCGGAAATTTTTCGATGACCGAAACCGCCGCCTTTTTGAGAAGCTCTATATCAAACGTCCCGTTATAAAAGGTCGCCCAACGCATAGTCGCGTCGTTGTATTCGTGAAAATAATATTGCATATTGTCCCAAAGTTGGGCTTTTATTCTTTTTGATTCCATTGTGTGATAACCCCTTTGCAAGATAAATTTTGCAGAACCTTTATGAGAACAGCCACATATTTCTGTTTATATAACTAAATTCACAAGGTATCTAATCTGCTTACATATATAATATTATTTAATACCTTTATTGTCAACTGTTTTTGGTGTATTTTTAAAAAAATCTTGAATTTTTTTTCGATTTCTATTTATAATATTAGCGAGGAACTATTTCTTATGCTCTGCAAATGGCAATTTGCATAAGATAGCTGTCCTTACAAAGACTACATAATAACGGAGGTAATTTTTATGGCAAACAAAATCGGATTGATTACGGGTGTAATTATCGGCGCGGCTGCCGTTGCGGCGGTTGCAAATTCTAAAAAAGCGGCTGATAGCCTGATTCAAAAGGGTAAAAAAAAACTAAAGGACAAAGTTGAGGATATGCTGGATTAGTTGAAAGTTGAGAGTTGAGAGTTGAAAGTTAAGGACTTTTAAATAAAGTAATAAATGACGATATAAAGAGAACGTGATTCGGAGAAATCGTTTTAGATTCTTCGCATTCGCTCAGAATGACACTTGCTTTTGGTTCTTACGACACCTACTTTTTATCCTTACTTTTCAACTTTCAACTTTCCACTTTCAACTTCCCCAACGGTTTTGTCACCGTCGGCGGTCAGCAGCAATTCTCCGAACTCTTGTTCTTCTAAAGTTCGGATAGGCTTCATCGCTTCGTCGGTGACGACAAATGTCGTCAAGCTGTTCGGCGACAGCATTCTCAAAAGACGGACGAGTTTCACTTTTTGCGAGACGAATACCGTCTTTTTTTCTACTCCGTTTAAAAGGTCTTTTTTGCCCGAAGCGGCTTCGGCGATATGTGCGTAGCGTTCCTTTGTAGTCCCCGAAACCGCGCCGTAAAACAAAAACACCGCCATCACCCCTAAGGTAAAATTGATTTCAAAAAAGACTGAAAGGATAAAAAGTCCGAACATAGAGAGCGACACGGCGATACCGAGTGCGCGCAAAAGTCTAAGCGTCTTCTTTTTGTTTTTGGAGAGCGCAATCACGGCACGGCTTCCGTCGAGCGGAAAAATCGGCAAAAGATTGAAAAGCGCGACCGAAATATTTGAGTAGACAAAGCTGTCGGTAAACGCGTAAAGCGGCGGTACGAGCCACCAAAGAGCAAAAAATGCCGTCGCAATAAACAGATTAAAGAGAGGACCCGCAAGCGCAATCGCGACCGCGTCGTTTTTCCTCATCTTTTCTTCGCCGTAAAGCACCGCGCCGTACGGCATCAAAACGATTTGATTCATGATATAGCCGCGTCCGTAGGCAATTTTTGCGTGCGCCATTTCATGGAGCAATACGACAAGCGTCGAATTCACGAAAAATATTGCCTGCCCGTTTATGCACATAAATACGGCAAGCAATATAAAAAGCGGGTGAATTTTAAATCGATACACGGCGAAAAGCGAAAATTATATAACTTTTAAGATGAGCATGACAAACGCCGCAAGTATTCCGATACCGACGGGTATCATAATCGCGTCGTAGATATCAAACTTCCCTTTCAAGCTCTTCATAAAACCCTTCGCAAAGCTCATGCGAAAATTGAGGTGCGGGAGCTTAAAATCCCACGGCTTTTTAACCGCCGCGGGCGCGGACAAACCTTCCGTAGTTTCGGCTTCCGTTTTTTTGCCGATTCTATTTTCAAAATAATTGTTTTCCGTCAAGACCGTGTCCAATCTCTTGATATCGCTGTAATCCATAAAAGAACCTCCGTCAATTTCAATTAACGGTATAATTTATGCACGCGGGTGAAAATTAGAACGAGGAAAAAAGAAAACAAAACTAATTCCTTACTATAAGGCTTTTTAAAAACTGTTTGACAACAAAAAATCTTTTAAATGTATCCCCTTTACGCCCTCGTCCTCTACCTGCCAATATTGGTCAAGCGTAACCACCAATTTGGGATAGTGATCGCGTATTTCTTTCAGAGGATAAAATTCACGGTCTATAGTATCCCTGCTTGCGAGTAAATAGCAAACCTGAACATATAGCTTTTTGTCGGATTTTTCCGCAATAAAATCAATCTCTTTTTCGCCGATTTTCCCGATACATACCTCATAGCCTCGGCGCAGCAGCTCCATAAAGACGATGTTTTCCAAAATACCCGCCATATTATTAGGATTAAAGCCCCTCAGCGCATATTGTAAGGAGTGTTCTGATAGATAGTATTTTTCATAGGACTCCAACAGCCTTTTACCCTTAATATCATATCGCGGAGTTTTGTGAATAATCAATGCATTTTCTAAATATTTTAAATAGTTGTATACCGTTTCAAAATCAGCCGACCTTTTTTGTCCTTTAAGGTAGTCGGATATCTTTTTGGCAGAGGTAATATTCCCGACGTTATCGTAAACAAAAGCGATAATCTTTTCAAGCAGTTGCGTGTTACGAATATTATTACGCTGAACAACGTCACGTAAAATTGCGGAATTGTTTATATCGTCAACAATTTTTCGAGCGTCATTCGGACGAAATTCACTCGTACTCAAAATAGGAAAACCGCCTATCCTTATATACGCGTCTAATTCACGGTCAAGGTCGTCCGAACCTAAACCCGATTTTTTGCGAAAATCTATGAACTCGGCAAAAGAAAGCGTATACAAATTAAATTCCACAAACCTACCCGACAACAATGTACTTAGCTCAGAGGATAGCAAATCGGAGTTTGAACCCGTGATATAGATATCGGTGTTTTTTAGCCGAAGTGAATTGACACATTTTTCCCAATGCTCAACTAATTGAATCTCGTCCAAAAAAATATAATAGGTTTTTTCGTCTTTTATCGCACAAGAAACATAGTCGTCTAATTCACGATAGTTTGTGATAAATCCGAATTTTGTATCCTCAAAATTGATTGCTATAACATGGGCTTCGTCTGTAAATTTCAAAATATCCCTTTGAAAAAGCTCCAAAAGGGCAGATTTTCCCGAACGGCGAAGTCCCGTAATCACCTTTATTACGGGCTTATCAATGAAACCTTTCAGTTGTTCGGCATAAAGGCTTCTTTCAATATTAGATTGTTTGTTGTCCATGATTTGCCATCCTTATCATAAATCATATTGCATTACAATTATAGCAGAACAAAAATGATAAGTCAAGCATTTTACTCGGTTATAACCGAGTAAATCCGCTATTTTGTCGTGTTTAGTCGGTTATAACCGAATAGATACGCTATTTTTCGCATTTTATTCGGTTATAACCGAATAAAAGTATTCTAAACAACGAGGTTTTGTAGAGTACTCTATCAAATGCAATACCCTACTTCTTTATCGAATACACCCTACATTCGTACGGCTTTAGAATAAAATCTCTATATTCCGCTTGATCATAGGCGATATTTTGATAGTTTGAGAGGATCAATTCGATCTTTGCGCCTTTTCCGATAAGCTTCGCATCGGCGCGGTAATTTACCTCTTTGTTTTTGTAGTTGCAGATGATTTCGAGGGTTTCGACTTCGGCTTCTCTACGATAAGCAAAGAGGTCTTTGCTGTCTTTTTGTATGTCGATATAACGTCCGTCCCTTATAGTTTCATTTCCCTTACGGATTTCGATAATCTTTTTTAAGAAATTAAGTACGGAGTCGGGGTCTTTTAACGCCTCCTCGGTATTTATAGTCGTATAATTCGGATTTACCCTATACCACGGCAAGCCGTCGGAAAAGCCCGCGTTTTTTTCCGCGTTCCACTGCATAGGAGTACGCGCATTGTCGCGTGAACGGATAGCCAACGCTCTCATCGCATAGCCCTTTAAAAACGGCGCGTACTTTTTTACCAACCGAAATACGGTTTTAGAAAGCACGTCGACATGCTCCTCTTCGGAGTGAAATTCGATATTCGTCATACCGATCTCTTGTCCCTGATAGACGTACGGCGTACCTTGCTGAAAATACATCATAGTCATGAGCATTTTCGCACTCTGTTTTCTCAAAAAATCGTCGCCGTCCACGTTGTCGTTTATGTAGCGCGACACACAGCGCGGTTGGTCGTGGTTTTCGAGATACAGACTGTTCCAACCGTTCCCGAATAATTCGGTTTGCCATTTGGAAAGCACCTCTTTTATCCGATTGAGCTTCACCTTGCGCGGAACGATTTGAGCGAAGGTGTTTACTTCGACGTGTTCAAATTGAAAGACCGTATCGAGCTCGCCTCTGCCGTTTCCCGTATATAATTTTGCTTGATCCGTCGTCACGCCCGCCGCTTCGCCGACGGTCATGCAATCATATTTTGAAAGGACGTCGGTGTAGAGTTCTTGTAAATACTTATGAATATTCGGACCGTGCGTAAACATATTGTCGCCGCCAAGCTTCCCGTCGGGAAGCCCCTCGACTTTTGAGATATAGGTTATCACGTCGCAGCGGAAGCCGTCCGCGCCGAGGTCGAGCCAATATTTCACTATCCCCTTTACCTCTTCGCGAACCTTAGGATTGTCCCAATTGAGATCGGGCTGTTTTTTGCTGAATAAGTGCAGATAAAATTCGTCGGTGTTTTCGTCATAAGTCCACGCCGAACCGCCGAATCTCGATATCCAATTGTTAGGCGGCTTTTTGCCGTCTTTGCCGCGCCCTTTTTTCCAAAAATAGTAGTCGCGATAGGGATTGTCGGTACTCTTTTTACTCTCGACAAACCATGCGTGTTCGTCGGAGGTGTGATTGACGACGAGATCCATGATTAGCTTAATCCCGCGGTCGTGCATTCCCTTGACCATCTCTTTCCAATCGTCAAGCGTCCCGAATTCCTCCATGATATCCCTATAGTCGGAAATATCATAGCCGTTGTCGTCGTTAGGCGACTTGTAACACGGCGAAAGCCAGACCGCGTTTATGCCTAAATCCTTTAAGTAGTCGAGCTTCGAGATAATCCCACGGATATCCCCTATCCCGTCGCCGTTTCCGTCGCAAAAGCTTCGCGGATAGATTTGGTAAATAAAAGCGTCTTTAAACCATTTTGTTTTCATATGAAATCTCCTTTAATCTGATTCAGAATTTATGTTTTAGCGGTTGTGCGGCTGACATTTGAGATTCTTCGCAAGCTCAGAATGACACATGCTTTTTTATTTGGATACGGGACTATGAAGGCATCGTCCCCTACAAGAGAAATATTTACTTTTAATCCGCAATTCTGCATTTTGCATTCTCAAAATCACTTGTCAAATTTTAAAATAGACGTGAATGCCTCGCTCGGCACCTCCACGCTACCCATTTGCCTCATCTTCTTTTTTCCTTCCTTTTGTTTTTCGAGCAGCTTCTTTTTTCGCGTGATATCGCCGCCGTAGCATTTCGCCAAAACGTCCTTTCTCATGGCTTTTACGGTTTCGCGTGCTATGACTTTTCCCGAAATCGCCGCTTGAATCGGTATCTCAAACATTTGGCGCGGGATAGCGTCCTTTAATTTTTCCGCAATGCTCCGCCCCCTTGCATAGGCTTTTTCGCTATGGACAATCAAACTCAACGCGTCGCACACGTCGCCGTTTAAGAGAATATCCAGCTTCACAAGCTTGCTTTCCTTATAGCCCGCAAGCTCATAATCAAGACTCGCGTAACCGCGGCTTCGCGACTTTAACGCGTCAAAAAAGTCGTATATGATTTCGTTCAGCGGTATCTCGTAATACAGCTTGACGCGCCCCTTGTCGAGATATGTGAGGTCGATATAAATTCCGCGCTTTTCTTGGCAAAGCTCCATGATAGAGCCGACGTATTCGGGCGGCGTATAGATATACGCCTTGACAATCGGCTCTTCCATCCTCTCGATTTCCGAACCGTTCGGCATATTCGACGGATTGTCGATAAAAAATTCGTTGCCGTTTGTCCTCGTAATCTTATACGAAACACTCGGCGCGGTCGTGATGAGATCAAGATTAAATTCGCGTTCTAAGCGTTCCTCGATAATCTCCATATGGAGCAGCCCCAAAAAGCCGCAGCGAAACCCGAACCCCAACGCTTGAGATACTTCGGGGTCAAATTGGAGCGACGCATCGTTTAGCTTAAGCTTATCGAGCGCGTCCTTTAAGTCGTTGTAGCGGCTCCCGTCCGTGGGATATATCCCCGCAAAAACCACGGGCGTTACTTTTTTGTAGCCGCGTAAAGGCTCTTTTGCGGGATTTGCCGCAAGCGTGACGGTGTCGCCCGCGGACGCGTCCCGTACGTTTTTTATACTCGCGGCAATATAGCCGACGTCGCCCGCGCAAAGAATAGCCGTCGGCGTAATCTTAGGCGACATGACGCCGACCTCCGTCACGTCAAATTCTTTGTCGGTGTGCATCAAACGGATTCGCTGTCCCGCGGAAATCTTTCCGTCCTTTATCCTCACCAAACAGATTGCGCCCTTAAAATTGTCGTAAAACGAATCGAATATAAGTGCGCGCAGAGGCGCGTCCTCGTCGCCCGTCGGCGGCGGTAAAACCTCGACGATACGGTCTAAAAGTTCGGGGATTCCGCGTCCCTCCTTTGCGGAGATGAGCGGTACGGTTGAGGCGTCAAGCCCTATTACGTCCTCGATTTCATGCTTGGTTTTTTCGATATCCGCGCTCTGTAAATCTATCTTGTTGATGACGGGCAGTATCTCCAAATCGTTATCGAGCGCAAGATAAGCGTTTGTAAGGGTCTGCGCTTCTATACCTTGCGTGGCGTCCACGACAAGGAGCGCGCCCTCGCACGCTGCAAGCGACATCGACACCTCATAGGTAAAATCGACGTGTCCGGGAGTATCGATGAGATTAAAGGTGTATTCCTCGCCCTTGTATTTGTAAAACATGCGGACGGGCTGCAGCTTTATGGTAATACCGCGCTCACGCTCGATATCCATGCTGTCGAGGAGCTGATCCATCATGTCACGCTCCGAAACCGTCCCCGTGTTTTCTATGATTCTGTCCGCAAGAGTACTCTTGCCGTGGTCGATGTGGGCGACGATACAGAAATTTCTGATATAATCTTGTCTGCTCATATTTGATCCTTTCTCGTTGAAGCAGATGATTAAGTAACGTCACCGGATTTGCGTCGGATTTTTTCGCCCATTTTTCGTAGTTTGAGGGCGCATACGGAACGTATGTAACCGAAAAATACGAAGAATAGGTGGGAAAAGACGGCGTAAAGACGGCGGCGGAACTTAACCGGAGGCTTCCATTAGAGTATTCTATAAAAAGCCGCTTTGTGGAATACTATGCGGCTCGTTTTGTCTATTTTTTTGCTTCCTTGATCTCTTTTTTGACGTAATTCGTCACGGTCTTATAGATATCCTTTATCGGCACGCTCTCTTTTATACGCTTGTCACGCGTCGAAAGCTCGACGTTTCCGTTTGCAAAATTCTTTGCGCCGAACACTATACGATACGGTACGCCGAGGAGATCCGCGTCCGCAAACTGTATCCCCGCGCTCACCTTTCTGTCGTCTAAAATCACCTCATAGCCCGACGCAAGGAGCTTTCGGTAGAGCTTATTTGCAGCGTTTTTCATCTCGTCGCCGCCCGAAAGGAGATTTATATGGATATGCCACGGCGCGATTGAAAAAGGCCAAATCGGTCCGTAATCGTCGTGCCGCACCTCTACGACCGACGCCATTGCACGCCCGACTCCTATCCCGTAACAGCCCATTATAGGGGTCTTGTTTTGTCCGTTTTCGTCGAGATAGGACATATGCATAGCCTCCGTGTACTTCGTCCCCAACTGAAAGATATTGCCGACCTCGACCCCTTTTGACAAGGTATAAGTCCCGCCGCAATTTAAGCACCTGTCACCCTCGTTGACCTTTGCCACGTCGACAAACTCGACGTCCTTTAAGTCACGCGAAACGCTCACTCCCGTGTAGTGGGTATCCTTTTTGTTTGCGCCGGCAATCATGTCTTTTTCGCCCTCTATACTCGCGTCGTAGACCACGGTCACTTTTTCCGCTTTGAGTCCGATAGGTCCGATATAGCCGAACTCTAAGTCCGCGTTTCTTCCCTCAAGCGGAAAGACGTTTGCGCGGACAACCTTTTTTAATTTGGTATCGTTGACCTCATAGTCGCCGCGGATAAAGACGACCACAGCTCTATCCGACCCCTCTATCGCAAAAACCGCGGATTTGATAATCTCGGATTTTTTGATTTTAAAATGCGCCGCAAGCTCCTCTATCGTTTCAATCGACGGAGTATAGACCTCTTTTATTTCCCTTTCCGCGGAAATGTTTTTGACGACCTCCGTCTTTGCGACCTCGCTGTTTTCGTAAGAGCCGCATTTCTTACAGACGCATATAGTATCCTCGCCCGCGTCGCAAAGGAGCATAAATTCATGCGCGACCTTGCCGCCCATCATGCCCGTATCGGATGCGACCGCTACGACTTCCGGGATCCCTATACGGCGGAATATCTCTTGGTACGCATGATAGCACCTCGCGTAATATTCCTCCAAATCCTTTTGAGAGGTGTGAAAGCTGTACGCGTCCTTCATGGTAAATTCGCGGACGCGGATAAGCCCGCCCTTACAGCGCGGCTCGTCGCGAAATTTCGTCTGAAATTGGTAGAGCATAAACGGAAACCGCCCGTAAGAGGTCACCTCGTCGCGGACAAGCTGTACCGCGCCTTCCTCATGCGTCATCGCAAGGAGCATCTCACGCCCGCCTCGATCCTTGAGCCTCAAAAGCTCCGCGCCGACGGATTCAAACCGTCCCGATTCATCCCAAAGCTCACGCGGAAGTACTACGGGCATAAGAACCTCTTGCCCCCCGACCCGATTCATCTCCTCGCGGATAATCTGCTCAATCTTTTGAGTGATCC
>JAITOQ010000084.1 GCA_031289865.1 Clostridiales bacterium | reverse complement strand
GTAGATGATACTTTCCTTGTTTGGGTTTCCCGAACGGTATGCGAGAAAAATCTCCTCCAAGCCGCTCTTTCCGAGTTTTTTCACGATCCCGATTTTGACCTTTTCGGCATAAGACGGCTCGCAGCCGATCTCGACGGCTTCGTCCAAAAAGCTCCGTGCGGAAAAAAACGGGCGAATCGCTTGCGCGCCGCGGTGCGCATAGTAGCTCTCGTATACCGCGGTAAAAAACGAATCGATATTTGATTGACAATATAATATCTTCATTTACAGCTCTCCCGATATAGTTCCCTCGTCAAATAGCGAGGTTTGGACGTAGCCGCCGTCGTTTTGTTTCCCCGCCGTCAAAAGGTTTGTCTTTGCGAGGCGGGCGCGTATCAAGTCGGGATTGTCGCCCGCGCCCATATATTCTCCGTTTGCGGTGATAAATAGGACGGCTTTGGGGAGGGAGACGCGGAGTTTTTTTAAGGAATCAAAGGTTAGGAGGGATTGCTTTCGCGCCGCGACGATACGGTATGCGTTGCGGACGCCGATACCGGGCGTACGGAGAAGCTCCTCATAGCTTGCGGTATTGATTTCGATAGGGAATCTGTCGAGGTTCCGTATCGCCCAATCGCTCTTCGGGTCGAGGTCGAGAGAAAAGTTGCCTCCCACGGGGAGAAGCTCCGAAGAGGTGAAGCCGTAAAATCTCAAAAGCCAATCGGCTTGATAGAGGCGGTTTTCGCGTTTTAGATCGGTGGGGAGGGACGGGAGGGAGCTGTTCTCCACGACGGGAACGTATGCGGAATAGTACACGCGTTTCAGATTAAAGTTGCGGTACAACCCCTCCGTCAAGCGTAGGATTTGTCCGTCGCTGTCGGGCGTCGCGCCGACTATCATTTGTGTGGTTTGTCCCGCGGGAATGCGCCGCGCACGGTATTTAGGCTCTTGCGCGTTTTCGTAGACGATATTGGCGAGGCGCAGCATGGGCGCGGTAATCATTTCTTTTTTCTTTTGGGGAGCGAGGAGTTTTAGGCTCGCTTCGGTCGGCAGCTCGATGTTTACGCTCATTCTGTCCGCATATTCGGCGGCGAGGTCGATGAGGTGCATACTTGCCCCCGGAATGGCTTTTACATGTATATATGCGCGGAATTTATATTCCGTACGGAGCATAATGAGTGTGTCGATGAGGAGCTGCATGGTGTGGTCGGGAGATATCTCGACCGCGCTTGAGAGAAAAACTCCCTCGATGTAGTTGCGGCGGTAAAAGCCGACGACCAATTCGCAAAACTCCTTAGGCGTGAGCGCGGCGCGGGGAACGTCGTTGCTCCTACGGTTGATACAGTATAGACAGTCAAATTCGCATTTGTTGGTCATGAGTATCTTGAGGAGCGAAACACAGCGTCCGTCGCCCGTGAACGAATGGCAGACCCCCGGCGCGTGGCACGCGCCTATAGAACCCTTTGCGCCCGACCGCGCACTCCCCGACGACGAACACGACACGTCAAACTTCGCGCTCTCCGTCAAGATTTTAATTCTCTCGTCAAGAGAAAGAGGATTTTGAATTTCCATACCTCTATTGTAATACGGTTTTGTGTATTTGTAAACGTGTTTTTTGTAAAAAGTGTCTTAATTTTTGTAAAAAGTGTCTTAAAATTCTTGTAAAGTACAAAATTGCTGTGATATAATATATCGTATCTTATATAACTTTCGGAGGTATACTAATTACATGAGCAATAAAGTATCGTTAAAATACACTTGTATACTACTGACGACCGCAATAATGCTGTCATGTTTTTTCGGGTTATCCGTATTTTCGGTCGGCAACGCTAAAACATATGATAGTACGGGGTCGTTTAATGTTTTTTCGGAGGAGGCGACCGACATTATCCGTACATACGATGCGGGCGCACCCGAACGCTATGAGTTTGATATTAAAAGTGACATTTACATACAAAACGATACATATATGATTTCGACCGACCTTTTTACACGAAGGACGGGTTCGGCGGTTTCGTTCGACGCCGACGAGCTGGCTATAGAGGGATGCGATTGCACGCTTGAAATGCGCGTGGGCGACAATACGATATTCACGGATAACGGTGAAATCATCGTCTTAGAGTACCGTATATCGAGAATAAACGACGCCGTGTATCTTCCGCTTATCGACATATCCGAAAATCTCGGCTATTCGGTTACAAGTACCGACGAGTCCGTCACGCTGACTAATCCGTTCCAAACAAAAAGACTGATTGTAAAATCCGCGATAGAGGACATAGACACGCAAGGAGCAGTAGCCGTTGCGGACGGTTACGACGATCTCCATATTTTTCAATACGATACCGAACAGCAAGCGGCTGAAGCTTGTAGGTATTACGAAGCGTTGCCGTACGTCGTATATGCGGAGCCCGATTTGATATTTACCGCACAAGATTTAAAGGAAGCTCCGGCTGCTACAGCCGCCGTTCCGTCGGGATACTTATCTTGGGGTGCCGCTAATATGGATGTTCCCGATTACGCCGATTATTTATCGAGAGTCGTCGGTCAATCAAATTTGCGCAGCGTCGTTATTGCCGTACTCGATACGGGTATAGACAGCAGTCACGAATTGTTTAGCGGACGGATTGCGGACGGCGGTAAGAATTTTTCGAGCCAAACGGGGACAAGCTTTCAAGACGGCGCGGGACACGGAACTCACGTTTCGGGTATTATTGTCAATCTCAATTATGCGAACGTCAAGGTTTTGCCGATAAAGGTTATGAATGACAAGGGCGAAGGAACGTCCGTGACGATTATTCAAGGCATCGGATATATAATGACTTTGAAAGATCAAGGCATGAACATATACGCAATGAATATGAGCTTCGGCGGCGAGGGAAGCTCGTCCGTGTATGCAAGTACGATTAACAATGCTGCGGCAAAAGGTATCGTTTCCGTCGTTGCGGCGGGAAACGACGACGTAGACGCCGCGGGATTTACACCCGCGAATGTCCCCGCCGCGATTACGGTGGCGGCGAGCGATTCAAATAACAACCGTGCCGACTTTTCAAATTGGGGTACTACAGTCGACATAGCCGCGCCCGGAGTAAATATAAAAAGCGCGAGAGTAGGCGGCGGATATGTGAATATGAGCGGCACGTCTATGGCGGCTCCTCACGTCGCCGCCGCGGTAGCGTTGATATACTCAAATCCAAACAGAAATTTAACGCCCGCTCAGCTTCAAGCTCTGCTATACGATTCTGTGACGGGACTCGGAACATCTGAAAATAATAGACCTTTCGGGTGCGGTCTTGTGAATTTATCCGCAATTATAGACGAAAGCTTGCCCGACGTAGTGTTCAGCAAAACGACCGCCGAATTTTCTTCGCCGTTTAGTTTGAGTTTAACTTGTACGGCGGAGAGCGAAATTCATTACACGCTTGACGAAACGGAGCCGAATATAAACAGTGCAAAGTATACGGCGCAAATTCCGATTACGGCAAAAACCACTGTAAAAGCGATAGCTTATCTCATCGAGAACGGAAGCGTTACAAAGACAAGCAAAGTCGGGACGATGACCTATTATCCTACGGGTTCGGTTGCGGTAGTTACCTTTAATTATAGCGGCGGCTCCGGTAGTGAAACAACGCGTTCCGTGGACAAGGGTGCGGCGATCGGGATACTGCCGACACCGAACGCTCGGTCGGGGTATACGTTTAACGGTTGGTTCACCGCAAAATCGGGCGGCTCACAGATAGCGGAAAGCACGGTAATTACGGTAGATACAACTTATTATGCACAATATACTTCATCTATAAATTGCACCGTTATTATTAGTGCCGGTGAGATCGGTTTATTTAGAATGTTAAAAGTTCAATCCGGTGAGGCACTGGGGGGATTGCTTCCAAACCCGACAAGGGCGGGATATATTTTCTTGGGTTGGTGGACAACTTTTGCCGATATGTCGGGTACGGAGGTAACGGCAAATACGATAATTAATTCGACGCCGATTAGTCTTTACGCTCATTGGCAAAACATTGATAACTCTTGGACGGTTACATTCGACTACAACGGCGGCGACGGCGCGGAGGACGAACGCTTTGTCGGTAAGGGTAAGTCTATCGGAGAATTGCCTACACCTTATGAAAGAATAGACTACACCTTTGTCGGTTGGTTTACCTCGTCGTCGGGCGGTACACAGATAACGTCAAGCACGGTAATCACGGCAAACACAATCTTCTATGCGCAGTGGACGGAGAATAGCCAAAGTTTGGTGACCTTTAATTACAACGGCGGGTCGGGGAGCGAAGCTTCTCGTTTGGTCGAAAGAAATACCAAGGTCGGGACGTTGCCTACACCCGACGTGCGTAACGGTTATATCTTTGACGGTTGGTTTACTCAAGCGGCGGGCGGTACGCCCGTAACGGATGAAACAATCATTACTACTCAAGTAATCTTCTATGCTCATTGGAAGGCTTTGTCGTATACGATTACGTTTGATTCCAACGGAGGAAGTGAGGTTCCGCCGATAAACGCGGATTATGAGACAACCGTAAGGGTGCCGACAGCCCCTACAAAGCAAGGGTTTTTATTCGGAGGGTGGTATACCGATAACGGAACGTTTAATAGCCCGTATGTCTTTACGACTATGCCGTTTAACGGGATTACCCTTTATGCAAAATGGATCGACATTTTTACCGTCACGGCATCAAGCGGCGAAGGTTACCTTGTCGTATTTAAGGGCGGGAATTTGACCTCGATTTTCGCGGGTGAAAGCATAAGATTTAAGGTTACAATTAAGAGCGGATACAACGGAGCTAATATACTCGTCAAAAACGGCGATACCGTCCTAACGGCGAATGCGGAAGGTTGGTATGTTATCGATTCGGTTGACGCCGACGTAAATATCACCGTAACGGGTGTCGTCAAGTCCGCTCCGTCGGACGATTTACCGCCAAACAACATTTGGATATGGATTACATGGATTGCAGCGGCGATAGGCGGTCTTATCATCATCGTAATTCTCTATGCAGCAACAAAAAAGAAAAGATATTAGAACCGAACGAAAGTACCGTCATTCCGAGCGAAAACGGTGTCATTCTGAGCGAACGCGAAGAATCTAAAACGTATAGCCGTGTAACCACGAAACAAATCTGAAAAAGTATAAAACGTCAAGCTGTACAATCATAAAAAAAATAAAAAAGTTTTGTAAAATCTATTGAAAAAACTTAAAGAGTATGTTATAATAAAATAAATTTAATAGAAATCTTTCCCAAAAGGTCGAGGTCATTCCGAGCTTGCGAAGAATCTAAAACGTCAGCTATACTAAACAAAAAAAATAAAAAACAAAACAATGAGATAACACATGAAGAAACCAAAGATCAAAATAATCCTTTTCCTCACGATCCTTTGTGTAACCGCGGGATTCACGCTATCTGCGTGTAATGTCGTAAATACCTACAAAGTGACCTTTTTATCCGATGGCGAAGTTTATGCGACGGTAGAGATCAAGGGCGGTGAAACAATCGCGCTCCCCGCCGACCCGATAAAAGAGGGCTACACTTTTGACGGGTGGGTATACCTAAACAACCCCTCGATTAACTTTGACGTGAGCGGAAAAATCATTGCGAGTATCATCGTTTCGGCGAAGTGGATTTTAGATGAAAACGGCGGCACTGATCTCAATGGCGGTGTATATGCGATCTACAACGTCGAAAAAAATTCCGACGGCGACGAGGTGACGGACGCCGCGGTAGCGGATACGGTCAATCGTTTGAGGGGAGTGTTGTTTAACCGCGGCTATACCAAGGCGACCGTTGTCGAACAGTCGAGCTTAGGCGGTACGCGTCAGATCCGCGTAGAGGTCCCCGACGTAGAGGATCCTCAATCATTGTTTGATTTACTCGGACGTCCCGCGCTATTGGAGTTTAAAGACCCCGACAATTTAGAAACCGTCTATGTCACCGGTCAAAACGTGACGGAGGCTTATGCGGGCTACAGCGGTACCGATCCCGTCGTCGTATTGAAGTTTGACGCGGACGGTACGACGGCGTTCCGCGACGCGACCACGGCTAAGGTCGGCAG
>JAITOQ010000076.1 GCA_031289865.1 Clostridiales bacterium | reverse complement strand
CGATCCCGTCGTCGTATTGAAGTTTGACGCGGACGGTACGACGGCGTTCCGCGACGCGACCACGGCTAAGGTCGGCAGCTCTATCGGTATTTACGTCAACGGTACTTTGATTGCAAAGCTGACGGTAAACGAAGCGATTATCACGGGCGAGGCGACTATTACGGGCGTAGAGGATTACGCCGCATGTCAAGAGCTTGCGCTCCAAATACAAGGCGGGTCGTTCCCCGTAAAATTGGTTTCGGTAGAATGCGGTCTTCTATAATTCCGACGATCTGAATTTAATCAATATTATCGTTTGAGCTTTTTCACTTTGTTCAGAATGGCACCGACTGTTTTTTATGCGGATATGGGACGATGAAGGCATCGTCCCCTACAGAAGGGCACTTGCTTTTATACGGCTATCGTTTTGGAATAATTTAAAACGATAGCTGTTTTTTTGAAAAGCACTTGCAAATTTTGTAAATATCGTGTAAACTATAAAGGTATTAAATTACATTCCGTAATTTTGCATTCTGCATTCAACAAACTGCATTCTGCATTAAATAAACAAAGGAGGTTTCAAGTGAAAGAAGTCTATGTAAACGTTAGGGAAAACATCGAGCTTGTGAAGGGTAGTATTCACAAGATGGTGTTTGTGTGTCCCGATTTGCCCGAATTTTTACCGGGGCAGTTTATCAATCTCGCCGTGGGTAACTACGAGTACGGCGCGCTCCTTAGGCGGCCGATAAGCGTATTTAAACATGACGCGGCGGCAAAGACCTTTGAGATTGTCTTTGAGGTTAAGGGAAAGGGGACGAAGTTTTTTTCGCGGCTTAAGGGCGGCTTTTTGCCCGCGACGCTTTTTCTCGGTAACGGGTTTACGATACCCGCGGGGACAAAAAAGGTCGCTTTAATCGGCGGGGGAATGGGCTGTCCGCCGCTCTATTCCGTTATAGAAAAATACAAAAAAGAGGGTATAAAATTTTATACCTATCTCGGCTTTTCGAGCCGTGAAAAAGCCGTTTGCTTAGAGGACTTTGCGGCGGTTTCCGACAAGTTGACTATAGCGACCGACGACGGGTCGATAGGCGAAAAGGATTTTATCACAAACGTCTTTATGAAGGACGTTGCAAAGATAAAGCCTGACTTGATTTTGTCGTGCGGTCCCGTACCTATGTTCAGGTCGCTAAAGGCGTTAAACCTCGATATTCCGACCTATATTTCTATGGAGGCGCGCATGGGCTGCGGTATCGGCGCGTGCTACGTTTGCGCATGCGCGACTATATCGGGTAATAGACGGGTCTGCCGCGACGGAACGGTGTTTGACATCAAGGAGGTATTGTTATGAAGTATTATGAGAACCCTTTGTCCTTAAATCTCTGCGGTATAGATCTCAAAAATCCCGTGATTGCCGCAAGCGGAACCTTTGCGTTCGGATTTGAATTTTCTAAGCTCTACGAGATCGAAAAGCTCGGCGGGATTTCCGTCAAGGGCTTGACGCGTGAGCCTCGCGAGGGGAATCCTTCTCCGCGCATTGCCGAAACATACGGCGGCGTACTCAACAGCGTCGGGCTTCAAAACCCCGGTGTCGAAACCTTTGCAAAAAATCTGCTCCCGTTTTTAGCACCGAAGGATATCGCGGTTATCGCAAATATCGCCGGAAGTACGGAGGAGGACTATTGCTATATGGCGGAACGGCTATCTTCGGAAGCGGCGGTTTCGTTTATCGAGCTGAATATATCGTGTCCGAATGTAAAGGCGGGCGGTATGGCGTTCGGAATCGAGCCTAAAAGCGTACAAGCTATCACAAAGCTTGTCAAAAAATACAGCAAAAAGCCTCTGATAGTCAAGCTGTCGCCGAACGTCGCGGACATTGCTCTAAACGCGAAAGCCGCGGAAAACGCGGGCGCGGACGCAATCTCTCTGATAAACACGGTACAAGGCATGGCGGTCAATGCGGAGACAAGAAGACCGATACTAAAGAACGTATTCGGAGGGCTGTCGGGTCCCGCTATAAAGCCGATTGCGCTCCGCATGGTTTGGCAGGTCTATAACGCGGTAAAAATACCGATTATAGGTATGGGCGGTATCATGAACGAAACCGACGCGATCGAGTTTTTCCTATGCGGCGCAACCGCCGTCCAAATCGGTACGGCAAATCTCATAGACCCTCTCGCATCACTAAAAATAGTCGAAGGACTCCGACACTTTGTCGAGAGAAACAAATTGAAAAATTTGCAAGATATCAGAGGGAAGTTGATTGTGGAATAAAATGGGATAGGTAAAAACGCCGCAGTAAACGCCGTGGTAAATGCCGCTGCAAAACAATAGAGAGGATATTATGAATGCAAAAGAACTCATCTCGCCTATAAAGCAAAGAATGGAGAGGTTGCGCGGTCTAACCGTAACCGAAATCAAATATTTGGGCGGCGGTTCTTACGGCTTTGCTTTTTTCGTGACATATGAGGACGGACGCGTCGAGGTGGTCAAGGGATTTAGGGTCGCGGGTATGAATCGGGAGGAGGCGTGTGCGCTTGAGTTGTTGAGGAAAGCTTCGCCGCTCAAAGTCCCCGAAGTATACGACGTTCTCGATATAGCGGATGGGTGTCCCGTTGAGCTTTTGGCGATGGAACGGATAGACGGAGTGAACGCGCTGTCCTCCGCGCTCTTCATTCTTAAAAGCCGAAAGAAAAAACGGCGGTTTGCCGACACGGTGACGGACGCACTCGAAAAAATCCACGAAACGAAAGGGACGGCATACGGCTTTTTAAACGGGAAAGGTTATTCGACATGGCGTGAGTTTTATACGACGGAGATACTGTCGCCGACATACGCGGCGGCAAAAGCTTTGGCGTGTGAGGGAAAGCTCAAAGCTTCTATAATGAGCGAGTTGGAGCGCGGTATCGGCAAGCTTGACGGCATACTTTCGGAAGAACCCGTTTTTCCCGTACTATTACACGGCGATTTAAACGTCCTAAACATAATGACGGATAAGGTGAGTTTCGTCCCTACGGGCATTATAGACCCCTTTAACGCGATGTGGGGCGACAAGGAGTACGATCTTTTTCAACTAAACAGCCTCACGGGTCCGTATTACAGATTATTTGATACCTATCTCAAAAAGTTTAAAACAAGTCCGACCGTTCGGGCGAAATGCGCCTTTTACGCGCTTGTCAACGAGATACTCTGCTATGCAAAATCGGGTTGGAAGTCGAATGCCATGTTTAGGCGCATTGTGAAAAAATGCAAACGGACCTTTTAGATTTTTATTCGGATACGGGACGATGAAGGCATCGTCCCCTACAAAAATAACATCTGTTTTTATCCGCAACTCTTTCACTGTTTCACTCTTTCAATTTATCACTAAATCTCCGTATCCCCTCCGCTATCACGTCGGAGCATTCCTTGACGGCGACGCTTATGTCCTTTACCGTAACGATCATGTCTTTTAGCGAGGTATAGAGGGGGTCGTTTTTTGGGAAAGAGAGGTTGTCGGGGCAATCCGAAAAGACGGTGCGTGCGACGCGGTAGGCGGTGACGACGAGAGGTACGCCGACGGCGAGGACGGGGACTCCGATACTTGCGCGGTCGAGGGCGGGGCGGTGATTTTTTACGCCTCCGCCGGGGGTAAGCCCCGCGGTGGACATCTGAAAGGTCGTCGCAAGGCGGTCGGGGTTGCTTGCCGCGAGCGAATCTATAGCGATAACGAGAGAGGGCTTCAGCTTTTTTACGGCGGCATAGACGAGGTCAAAGGACTCTATTCCCGTGACGCCGGCGACGTTCGGAATCAAGGTGCAGAGCCTAAAATTCTCATCGGCTACGGGCTGTATTTTGTTACAGCATTCGGGACCTAATGCGTCAGCCGTCATGAGGATATTTCCGATCCCGACGACCAAAATCCGTTTTGGAAAGGGAATGCGGAGATACTCCGTCAATTCGCGCAGTCCGTCCGCGGCTTCGAGGGCAAGCGCGGCTTTTATTTCGGGATTTTTAAAAAAGTTTTTACATTCGAGGGTGATGTATTTTCCGACGGGCTTTCCGTACTTTTCCTCCTCACGCGCTCCTATTTCCGAAACGGTTTTTAAAATGTCACGGCTCACCGCCGTGCTTTTTCCTTTTAGATTTTCGACCTCGACCGCCATGTCCGTGTAGGAAAAGGCGGCTTGTTGTTCTTTATTTGTCATAATAAATTCTCTCTCCGTTGTTTAGTGATAAATTGAAAGAGTGAAACAGTGAATAGTTGCCGAATAAAAAGCAGGTGTCATTCTGAGTGAAGCGAAGAATCTAAAACGTCCGATGGGAATTCAATAACCCCTACGAAGTGCAAGTACTTCAATATTTTGTCAGTTTTTGAAACAAAATATTCGGTACCCCTTTACATGTCAAATTTTGTGTGGTATAATACATACGGTATGTTAAAAATATTAAAATACTTGAAAAAATATACGGGGTTGATCCTTTTGGCGGTATGCTTGGTTTTGTTGCAAGCATACTGCGACCTTGAGCTGCCGAAGTACATGTCAAACATGATAAACGTCGGACTTAGGCAAGGCGGGATAGAGGATTGGCTGCCCGACGCATTCAGCGAGGAGTCAAAGGACTATCTCGCGCTTTTTCTTACGGAGGACGACTACAAAGCCCTATTCGGCGAGTATAACGGCGGACAATATTCGGGGTATTATGTAGGCGCAAAAGACGCTTACGGTCACGGTAGGATAGATCAAAAGGAATACGACGCTTTCAAAAAAAAGTATACCGATTTGGACGACGGCACGGAGGTCTATATCCTCAAAAACCAATTCGATATCTACAAAAAATCTATAAGTGACGACGAGCTTGAACGGTTGAGAGAGACGTTAAAAATGCCCGTCATCGTCTACGCTGTGTTTAGGGAAATGTTTCCCGTGTCCGTCATGGACTTTTTGGGAGATTCAAGTTTTTTGGCTATGCTTTGGTCAATCTCTTATACTAACGGCATGCCAGAAGAGGATAAAATTGCCGCGCAAGAGGCTTATATCGAGGAAGCAAAGGCCAAAGATATAGGTTGGTTTTTTGAACAGCTTGTCTTTTTTTCTCAAACGCCCGCGGGTGACAGCGGAAAAATGAAGTACGGAGACGATGAGAAAAAGACGCTGATGTTTTTTATCACGCTCTTTTTATCCAACGATAGGGACATCGTCAATATCGGAACGCGTCAAGAAATCATCGATGCATTGCTTTTGGGAGGATACAAACCGGAGTCCGTGGATTTGATTGCCGACACGATTCTCGGAATTTTTGACGGTCATTTTGACGGGCTTTCAAAAGAAGTCACGGACTACATCTTTACCCTCGGCTGTATCGAATACAAAAAAGCCGAATACGCGCTTGCGGGCGCGGACGTAGGCGCGCTCCAGACGAGCTATATCCTCAAAAACGGGCTTATGATGCTCCTTTTCACCGTCCTTGGGATTTTGGCGGCGATTGCGACCATTGCGGTCGCGTCAAAGGTCGCGGCGGGGCTTGCACGCGACGTCAGGCGCGATATCTTTCAAAAGGTGCAGAGCTTTTCAAATGCGGAATTTGACCGCTTTTCTACCGCGTCGCTCATTACGCGCACCTCAAACGACGTCAGTCAGCTCCACAGTCTGTTGTTTCTACTTATAAAAAACGCGTTTTATGCGCCGATTATCGTGGTGGGCGGGCTTTATTATGTCTACAAATTTTTGGGTATAGACACGCGCCTTTTGGCTATTATAGGGCTTGCTGCGCTATTTGCGGCGGTGGTGATTGCGGTCTTGTTTTTTGTGGTTATACCGCGTTTCCGCGTTATGCAAAAGCTGATAGACAGAATCAACCTCGTAGCCCGTGAACGCTTGGGAGGGCTGTTGGTCATCAAAGCCAACGATAACGAGGGATACGAGGAAAACCGCTACGACGACGTAAACAAAAACATCACGCGGGTCAATCTTTTTGTCAACCGTATGCTTGCGCTCATGCAGCCTATCATGATGCTTTCTATGAATATTTTGGGGGGTATCATCATTTGGTTTGTCGTCGACAGAAATCTTTTGTTGGACGGTACGATTGCACCGGGGAGCTTGCTTGCGTTTTTACAATACGCTATGCAAATTATTTTGGCGTTTTTACTGATGTCGGGGACGTTTGTCTATATGCCGCGTGCTATGATTTCTATGAAACGGCTTTGGGACGTTTTGGCGATGAAACCGTCGGTGACGGATGCGGAAAAGACCGAAGCTATGTCGGAAAATCACGATATTCGATTTGAAAACGTCGGCTTTAAGTACCGCGAGGACGGGCAAGAGGTCTTAAAAAACATTGATTTTGAGGTCAAGAGCGGCAGCTTTACCGCTATTGTCGGCGCGACGGGGAGCGGAAAGACTACGCTCATAGAACTTTTACTTCGCTTTTATGACCCCACGGAGGGACGAATCACGGTGGGCGGGCATGATATCCGCAACGTCGCTCAAGACGAACTGCGGAGCATTATGGGCTATGTGCCTCAAAATCCGACCTTGTTTTCGGGAACCGTCCGCGACAATCTCCTCGCGGGAAACGACAGCGCGGACGAGGGAAAAATGGATCGTTCGCTAAAGGTGGCGAAAGCCGACGATTTTATCCGTATCGAAACAAAACGCGGGGGAACGAAAAAAGGCGATAAGTATTCTATAGAGATAAGTAAATCGGGGAGTAATCTATCGGGCGGGCAAAAACAGCGGCTGTCTATTGCGCGGGCGGCGGTCAGAGAGCCTAAGGTCTATCTCTTTGACGACTCGTTTTCCGCACTCGATTATATGACGGAAAGCAGTCTAAGACGCGAATTGATACGCGAAACAGAGCGAGGAAAAGCTTCCGTACTCTTTATTTCACAGAGAATCGCGTCGGTCTTAAACGCGGATAATATAGTAGTGCTTGAGAACGGCGAAATCATAGGACAAGGGTCGCACAAGGAATTGCTGAAAAATTGTGAAAAATATGCGGAGATTGCAAGGTCGCAGGACGTCGTTTAAGTTGAAAATTGAAAGTTGAAAGTTGAAAATTGCGGAACAAAAAAGCCGGTGTCATTCTGCATTTAAAAAAATCGGTGAACGGGCTTGTAAAGAAAGTATTATCAGTATATCGGTTGCGATGACGGGTGAAGCGTCGCGCTTCAAGGAGGTGAGGGCTGTGGAACAATTATCCGAAGAATCCCAAAAGAGTGATGCGAATCAAGGTCTGAATTTTACCGGCGGGTACGGTCGGACGGTCGCGTCGGGGATCAATATGATTGACAAGCCGTTGGAGTTTAAAAAGACTTTTTTTAGGCTTGTAAAGGATCTTGCGGTCTTTAAACTCCTCATAATTTTCGCGATGGTTTTTGCCGTGATAGGGACGGTTTTTGCGATATTCGGGCCGCGTCTTATGGCTGACCTCACAGACCTCATTTTTAACGGTATAAAGGATCTTTTATTCAGCGGCGCGGGGCTTGACGACGAGGCGATTTACGGAATGTTGATACTCCTTTTCGGTATCTATCTTGCGAGCGCGGTGTTTATGTACGCGCAAGGCTTTATCATGTCCACGGTTTCGCAAAAGGTCTCCTATAAGATGCGCGCCGAAATCAACCGCAAGCTGTCCAAACTCCCCGTAGGCTATTACGACAAGCATTCCCACGGCGATATTTTGTCGCGTATCACAAACGACGTGGACGCGGTAGGAAATACCCTCAATTACGGCTTGACCCAAATCATCACCGCCGTATGTACGATTATCGGTATCACGGTCATGATGTTTACGCTGAATGTTCCGCTGACCTTTATCGTCCTAATCGTTTTGCCGTTCTCGTTCCTCGTGATACGCGTGATTGCAAAGCGTTCCCAAAAATATTTCAGACGGCAGCAAAACTATCTCGGCGCGGTCAACGGCTACGTCGAGGAAATGTACGGCGGTCACGGTGTAGTAAAGGCGTTCGGCATGGAAAAAAAGACCGTGGCGCGCTTTGACGAGATGAACGACAAGCTGTACGACACCTCGTG
>JAITOQ010000015.1 GCA_031289865.1 Clostridiales bacterium | reverse complement strand
TTTTCGCCGTTTTACTGCCTCTATCCGGGGAACCGCGTCAAGTATCACAATCCAAAGGACGGCGAATGGGTGGCGGCTTGCGCGGAAGCTATAGAAGCGCGCATGAAAAACAACGGCGGCGGGACGGGTTGGAGTTCGGCGTGGGCGGTATCGCTGTACGCGAGGCTTCACAATTCAAACGGCGCGTATCTCTCCGTAAAGCGGTTGTTGGAGCAGTTTACCTTTCCGAATCTCTTTGACAAACACCCGCCGAACATTTTTCAGATAGACGGAAACTTCGGCGCGGTCGCGGGAATCAACGAAATGTTAGTTCAATCCGAAAACGGTATAATCGAGCTTCTCCCCGCTCTCCCGAACGAATTCCGCGACGGGTTTGTTTCGGGCTTAGTCGCAAAGGGCGGTATCGTCATAGATATGCAGTGGGCGGATAAAAAAGTCGTCTCTCTCGCCGTCCGCACCCTCGCCCCCTCGCAAGAAAAAATCAAGATACGGAAAAGCAATCTCTCCGTTGAATTATTCACCGAAAGCAACATTCAAATTGAAAATTGAAAGTTAAAAGTTGAAAATTAAGGGTCGCTACGCGCCAAATAATTAGTAGCTGTCTTTTTGATGCCCTCATCGTCCCGTACCCGAATAAAAAAGTCCGCATTGTCCGTTGTGCGAACGGCATAAAATTACCCTTAGGTAGAAGTGGCGGGCGTTAGCCGGACGGGGTGGTTAAACGTCTGTCGGTTAAAAAGTAGTGCTATTCTAAATCCTCAATTTTCAACTCTCAACTCTCAACTCTCAACTCTCAACTTTCAACTTAAAAAAAGGAATCATAAAATGAAAAACGCAAAACTCTACACTTCCCTATACAAATACTTCTCTTCCGACTGCGCGTCGGACTTGACCGAATCGTTTTTCGCCGACCTTATCCAAATAGATTTTGGTACGGCAGCGGAGATCTACGAATTTTTACTGACCCTAAAAGAATCCCGCTTAAACGACGGCGCATTCGGCAAGGAATTTACCGAACCCGCCTTAGGGGTGTTTTTAAAGGCAAACCGCACAAAAACCCTCGAACTCCTCAAAACCAATCAAGCGATTGCAAAGCGTGTCTTTTCTATTTCCGCCGCCGCCCTCACCGCGACGACCTACAAGCTGCTTTTTGATTTGATAGTGGGGTCAAAATTTGACGACGCGGCATACTTTGTCGATCTTCTTCTCAAAAATCCGAATAAAAGCAGTGTAGACGACCGCTTTGAAGAATTATTCGAGGGGATTTTTATCCGCTACAAAACCGCCGACGGCAAAATCGATATCCCTAAACGCAACGCCGCCTTCCTCATCTCCACCGCCGAAAAAATCAAGGGCGGTAAGGGAGTTTTACTTATACAGAAGGTTAAAGTCCTTATTTAAAAATGAAAGTTGAAAAGTAAGGATAAATACTTAATATATGGGCGGCATAAAATTCCCTTACGCTCTTTTAATCCTCACTTTTCAACTTTCAACTCTCAACTTTCCTTATTCTCTACTCCCCGCTCCTTATTCGTCCTCCTCGCCACTCTCAAAATCGTATAAAACACCACCGCAATCATTCCCGCAATCATGATATTTATAATCATCGGTGCTTGCGCGGCAAAAAAATTCATAAGGATTGTCAAAAACGCGGAGGAAACCAAATTGCCGAGTGCTATCGCGGCAAAGGCTTTAAATTTTTCCGTCCCAAGTATCGACGCTATCGCGCACCCCGACCAAATCCCCGTCAGCGGTATCGGGAGCGCGGAAAGTACAAACAGCATTCTGCACCGATAAAAATCAACGCTCCGTACTTTGGCGCGTTTTTTCTTTTTTGTCCTACTCAGCAGTTTTTCGGCGCGTGCCGACACTATCTCCTCGACCGCCGACACCAGCGGTTCTATAGACTTGCACCGTTTCAACAGCTTGACGGCGGGCGAAAACAGACACAAAATCACGGGGATCGCCGCCGTCGCCGAAAGCAAACAAAACGACCATGCCGTAAACGGCGTCATTCCCAACCCAAACGCAAACGGTATCGCCCCCCTTAGCTCGATAAACGGCACCACCGAAAGGATCATAACCGTAATCACATTGTTTCCCGAAAACGAGTTGATAAACTCAATTAAAAATTCAGCCATACGATAGAATGTATGCGGCATAAAACGGAAAAATGATTGGTTTTTTTATTCGGAAGCATATGCGAAAAATCTAAATTACTTTCTCCGCACCGCCTCTTTTTATCCTTTCTTATTGCCTTTTCCCTTACACCACTGTCATCGAAACGACTTTTATCTCGCTTCCTCTCCTGACGGTGACTTCTAATCTATCGCCCGTGCGGGCTTGGAGCAAGAGGTCGGGGAGTTGGAATGAGCGAATGATGGCTTTTTCCGCGACGGTAGACGCGTTTCGGACGAGTTTTGCCGACAAGAGTATGTCGCCGGTGTCTATTACGCCTTTGCCGCTTGTCACTTCTATGGTTTCGACGATGACGAGTTTTCCCGCGTCGAGAATTACGGAGGTGTTTGATATCTTATACTCGATACCGATCTTTTTTGGAGTAAACTCATAGCCGTTCGCCATGATATTGACATAGACGCCGTAAGCTATATTCATCGGAATAGCCGAACCCGCGCCCTCTACATCCTCGCCGATTCTTTTCGCGTTTATTATTCCGACCAATTTTCCGTCGAGGTTAAACAGACCGCCGCCCGAATTTCCCGAATTTATAGCCGTGTCTATGCGTATCGTGCGGTGGGTCTTTGCACCGCCCGCCACAAGCGCGTCCATCTCAATGATTTCCGAATCCTGACTGACGATACCCGCCGTCACAGCAAGCCCCGCTCCAAACGGATTTCCCGCCGCAAGCACCTTTTCGCCCACCGTGATACCGTCGGAGTCGGCTAAGTCCGCTTTGCGTATCACCGTACTGCTCTTTAGCTCGTCGCTTCCCGTCACCTCTATTACCGCGATATCATAGTCGGGAGATCCGCCCAAAACCCTCGCTTCTATACCGATGTCCGTACCCGCCCGATAGCCGTACGGAGCGATCCGAACGGTACGCGCCCTTGACGTACCCGTATATGCGACGTGATAATTTGTCAAAATCAACGCGTTTCCGTTCGCCTTGTCGTACTCGACTATTACGCCCGAACCCGCCGCCGCGCTTCCGTTTGAAAACTCACAGACTATAGATACCGCCGAACGCAACGCAAGCTGTGCCGCATATTCAACTTGATCATAGCCCCATGAGGCAAGATATTCCTTTAAAAAATCCGCAAAGGACAACGCGCCGCCGTTCGCCAAATACGCGGCATAGATCTCCTCGATCGTCGGCGAAACCGCGTCTTTGCCCTTGAGGCTCTCAAGCCATTCCGCTTCCGTCCCCGAATAGCCGTTTTTGACGGCGACCTCATACGCGGACGGGCCGTTCATTAAACTCTCAAGCCATTGCTTTTCCGTCCCGACAAAGCCGTTGTCAACCGCAATCTGATACGCCGATCTGCCGTCGATTCCGTCCGCACCGTTTGCTCCCTTTACTCCTAAACTTGAAAAGTCGGGAATACAAGCCGTCAATAGCCCAAGCATCAATACCAAAATAAGGACTACCGTTATCTTTTTTGCTAATTTTTGCATAATATATTCCTCCTCTTATGCGTGAGATTTTTTATTTTTTTGTAAATAGAAGTCGCGAGACAAACTTTATTCTTGTTGCTTCTAATCCTTAATTTTAAACTTTCAACTCTCAACTTTCAATTTTTTTTCGTTTCAACGCTTATCATTTTTCTTAACATTCCTTTTTCCTCAAAAAATCGTTCGCCGCCCGCGACCGCCGCCGTTTCGCCCTCTTTGACGATCAAGACGCGAAGCCTAAGCGATTCGGCGAGGTATTCGGCAAGCCCCGGTAAGTTTACCGTCCCGCCCGCCAAATAAAAACCGTTGCGGCAAACGTAGTTGTAATCGTCCTCCGGAAGAGAGTATAGTACCGCGTTTATGAGTAGCACGAGATTGTCGAGGAGCGACCTCACCGACGCTGCAATATCGCCCGCGAGCATGGTCACGGCGCGGTATTCGCCCGTCCTCCCGTCGCGCCCGTTGAGGGTAATCTTTGAGTTTGCGTGCGCGTTTAGCCCGCCCGAAGCGAGCTTGATTTTTTCGGCGGTCTGATTTTTGATGATGACGCCGTACCGCGTTTCGGCGGCATAAGAGATAGCCTCGTTGACCGTATTGCCGCCCATATCGGCTTGACAGCCCGCCGTCACGCCCTCCGCGCTCACAAATCCGATATTTGCGGACGCGCCGCCGATATCGACAAAAAAGCCCCTCGACACGTCGGCAAACGAGTACAAACCCAACAGCCCGTCCACGACATAGACACGCGAAGCACCCGCCGCTTTTAAGACCCTTGCAACCGTCCGTCTGTCGCTGTAGCTCAACCCGCAGCCGACCAATGCGACGACGCGCAGTACGTCGGGAAACGCGGGTTTGACGTCTATTTTTTCAAAAAAAGCGCGGAATAGACTCGCCGCGATTTCCTCGTCGGCAATGACGCCGTTTTTTATCGGGTGAACGGGCGCGTATTCCTTTAAAAAATCCGCAGCCAGCTTTTTTGCCCGAATCCCCGTCTCGCGAAGAGAAACGGTCTTTGCCTTTCTGTCAACCAAAGCAAGCGACGGTTCGTTGAGAACCACCCCCGCCCCGCGTCTGAATATCTTAATGTTTTCCGAACCGACATCTACGATTAAGTCAATGATCATGTTTTTTATCCTTTAAAATTTCTACGGGTAAGCCCACGATATTATCATAGCTCCCCTCGTATCCTTTCACCAATTCACCGTCTTGTATCCCGTAAGAACCCGCCTTATCAAAGGGTCTATACCTCTCGATATACTTCTCAAGCGCGGCTTCGGTATTCTCCTTAAACGTCACCTCAGAGCGGTCAAAAAAAGTTTCCTCCCGTCCGTCCGCGATGATACATACTCCCGAATACACCTCATGAGTCTTGCCGTTTAAGTCGTTTAACATACGGAGCGCGTCCTCTTTATCCCGCGGCTTTCCGTAAAACCTACCGCAAAGAAAGACTATCGTGTCGCAAGCGACAATCAAACAGCCGTTTCCCTTGACCGCATATGCCGCACGCGCTTTTTCCCTCGCGATAAGGACGGCGCGTTTCGCGGGGTCGGATTCGTCCGTCCTCTCGTCCGCGTCGGTCGCAAAGACCTCGAACTCCTCGACCACTTTTTTTAACAGCTCCGCCCGCCGCGGCGACGCGGATGCAAGAATAACCTTCATATAATGAGCCAAACCTTTTATAGAGCCGCCTAATACAGCTTGATTCCGTATGATTGTACAAAATTATATCCGTCGTATTCGTCATACCCAAAATAACATTTCGCTTTTTTGGGTGCTTTAAACACAAGGGTTTTGGTTCGCGTTTCGTACGGAGCCAATAAAAAGTCCTCCGAATAATACGGGTCGTCGTTCACTATATAGTAGTAATCGTCGCTATCTACCGCAAACTCGATGTTTCCGACGGCATAAGCGATTTTTCCGTCCCACAGATAAAAATCCCAAACGTAGTTGAGCGGATAATCAAAGCCCGTACCGTTATGAAGCTTGAGCGTGACTATGTACAACACGTCTCCGCTCCCCGCCGTATAAGACACATACGGGTAGTTTTCCGCGTCGGGGTAATACTCGCCGTCTTTGTTTGGATCGTATATCTTAAAGTCGGTCACGGTCATGTCAAAATCTTGGGTTTGAAGGGTATCGCTTATCCCGCCTTTTACGCCGAAATCATAGTCGGGCAAAAGATTTGAAACCACTATGACCGCCACGATAACCACGGCGACGATCACGACGCCGATAATGACGCGGATATTGCGTTTACTCTTTGCGCGGAGCAACGCCGCCTCTCTCGACACCGTATCGGACGCCGGACTGCCGCCGCCCGAAAAGCTCAAACGCGTAGGAGTTTCGCCGAAAGTAGAATTACCTCCGCCCGAAAAGCCTAAACGCGTAGGAGTTTCCGTCGGAGTTTCGGTAAAGTTTGACGCGCCGCATTGCGGGCATACCGCTTCGGCAAGGTCGCATTCGTTTTGGCAATAAACGCACTTTTTTGTCGCCATAGTTTTTTTCTCCTTTTTGGTTTTTATTTTTTGATAAGAGAGGTTGCAGAGACAAAATTTGTGAACAAATTTTTTCTCTGCACTCTTTTCAAAAACTTTCGTAATTTATAGGGGGCTATATCTAATTTAAACGATAATTTATAAGGTTCTATACCTAATTTATCCGCAATTTTCAACTTTCAATTCTCAACTTTCAACTTTAAAAGCTATTCTTTTATGATTTTCCCATCTGTGATATGATATTCCGCAAACTCTCTCCCGATCGCAATATCAAAATGCGTACAAGTCAAGATAGTCTGTATCCCCTCCGTCGCCGCAATCAGATTTTCTTGACGTTTGAGGTCAAGCTCCGACAGCACGTCGTCCAAAAGGAGTACGGGCGATTCTCCCGTTTCGATTTTAAAGCTCTCTATCTCCGCAAGCTTTAAAGAAAGCGCGGCTGAGCGTTGCTGTCCTTGCGAGCCGAATTTACGAATGTCTATACCGTTTACAGCAACCTTTAGGTCGTCGCGGTGCGGGCCGCTGTTTGTAAAAGCTGTTTCTATATCCTTGTCACGGTCGCCTTTCATCTTCTTTATCAAAAGCTCGATAAGCGCCGCACCCGAAAGCTCTCCGCTCCCCGCTATGCTCTCGTATGCGAGGGTCAAGGTTTCGCGTCCTCCGCTGATCTTTTCGTGCCACGCGCCCGCCGCGCCCGAAATATTCTCGACAAACCGTCGGCGTATCTCTATGACTTGCGCGCCCGATTTTGCAAGCTGTACGTCAAACACGTCCAACATGTCCCGAAAGCTATCCCTATTATATGAATTTTTTAAAAGCTTGTTGCGCTGCATCAAGGCTTTTGTATAAGTACCGAGATTTTTGAGATAGACGCGGCTCTGTTGGCACAGACTTATGTCCAAAAACCGCCTCCGTTCCGCGGGACCTTCCTTGATCAAACGGAGTTCGTCGGGCGAAAAAAAGACTATGTTGAGATACCCCAAAAGCTCAGCCATGCGAACCATAGGTATCCCGTCAATCAAGACCCGCTTCTTTCCTTTTTGGTCAATCCGTATCTCTATGTCGTGACGGGAATTTTTTTTAACCAACTTCAGCTTGACGACGGCTTCCTCCGCGTCCCACTTTACCAACTCGCGGTCTTGATTTGTCCTAAGCGATTTTCCCACGCCCGCGACATAGACCGCCTCAAGGAGATTGGTCTTGCCCGCCGCATTTCGCCCCTTCAACACGTTTAACCCACGCGAAAAGTCCGCTCCGTCAAGCGCGTAACTGCGAAAATCCTTTAGTCCGACAGATTGTATATACATAGCTTTAATTTATTATAACATAAAAAGGGTCGTTTATCAAGGGTTTTTGTGAAATAGCGTTGAAATAGAAAATTTTTTCGCCAAAAGCCGCTAACAACGGATTTTTTTTCGCTTTTATATTTGTTATACTATTACCCCGTAAATATATCTATTAGGGGGCAAAGATGAATTTCCCAAAAAAATCACGCGTCGGCGAATACGCATGTTATCTTTTGCTTTTCGCGGTTCTATGCCTTGAACCGCGCTATTCCGCGCCGTTTGCGGCGGGGCTGTTTTCCGCGCTTGCCGCAAACGGCAGAAAGCCGATTTTGCTTGCTCCGCTCTATCTTTTGTCAAGCTTTGCGGGAGGCTTGTCCGCGGCGGCGTTTTTCCCCGCGCTGTTTTGCGTCGCGGCGGTGATAATCGTCCGCTTTTTGTGCTTTGCTATAAAAAAGCCTTTTTTGGTACTTGCCGCCGCTCTGTCCGCCGCTCTTTCGCAGATACCGACCCTCCTTTTTTCGCCCGTGACGCAAGACGCGCTCGCCTATACCGCCGTCGCTTTGAGCCTTTCGGCTTTTTCCGCATACGCGTTTTCTCTGATCCTCCGCACCTCGTTTTTTCAAAATCCGCTCACCTTGGACGGACTCGGCGCGGACGAAAAAATCTCTGCGGCAATCCTTTTTTCCGCGCTCTCCCTCGGTCTGTACGGCGCGCCGCTCCAAAGTCATGAGCTGTATCTCCTCGTTTCGGTCTTTTTTATCCTCGTTTTCATTCGCCGTTCGCGTTACGGCGCGGGGTTTTGCCTATCGATTTGCGCGGGCTTTGCCGCATATCTCACGGACGGATCGACTATGTATCTCGTTCTCCTCTGCGGTATAGCGGCGGTCTCCGCGACACTCCGCACCCTCTCCGTTTATCTCGGCGCAGTCGGCGCGTTAGGATATTATGTCCTACTCTCTTTCTTTTCCGAAAGCCTCGCCTTTTACCCGTTTGCCGCCGCCGCAATCGCCGCGGGCGCGCTTATCGCGGTCTTGATTCCGCTAAAAAACGCCCTCGACGGAAACGTGCCGACAGCGGAACGGAGTATCGTCCGCAACAGCCGATTGATACTGAAACGCAAGCTCACGGGACTTGAAAGCGCGTTCTCCGAAATTTCCGTCCTACTTCGCCGCGTTTCGGGCGTCACGGAGGGCAACGCCGAACAATTTGAGGGGGTCGCGGGGATTTTTAAGAGGTTAGAAAAGGATTTTGACGCGGGGACGACCTTTGACCCCGTTCTCGAACAGCGTCTTATCGAGGCTCTCTCACGCGAAACCGTTCCGACGCAAGAAATCGCGGTCTGCGGCGCGGGAAATTCTCTCCGCGTCCTCATAGTCATCGACGCCCGTACCGCTCGTGATATGTTCGCCGACACCGCCCGC
>JAITOQ010000234.1 GCA_031289865.1 Clostridiales bacterium | reverse complement strand
TGCAAAAAAAATCCCAAAAAAAGGAGACCAAAAAAATGAAACAAGCAAAAACAATTCTGATCGTCTTGATCTGTGTGATCGGGGCAATGGTTGCGGGGCTCGTAGTGTATGCGAACGTCAGACCAAACACGGACGGCGAGCCGAGTACTTACACGGTGACCTTTCTGTCGGACGGCGAGGTCTACAAGGAAATCACCGTCACGGAGGGCGAAACCGTAACCCTTCCGACCGCTCCTACAAAGACGGGTCACACCTTTGGCGGTTGGTTTTACTTAGACGACGAAGCAGTCGTGTTTGACGGGAGCGTAAAAGTAACCGCCGATATCACGGTTACGGCGAAATGGGTTTTAAACGAAACCGATCCGAACGAAGATACAATAATCGATATCGATACGGATACCGCATTCCAAAACGGTAGCTTCGGGTATGACGGAAACGCGCACTCGCTTACCGCAAGTGCGATATCTAACGTGACTATCGAATATTCCTTAAACAACAGCTTAACGGATACGGGAACAAACACCGTGACGATTACCCTCACGGCTAACGACGGATACACGTTCGAGATAAGCGACGGAGTGTACGAAAACACAATCGTTATCAACAGAACCTTGACGGTCACGGCGAGAGCGGTTACGGTCACGATCGACAGCGCGAGCAGAGCGTATGACACTTATGCCGTCACGCTTGACGGTATCGGCTACGAAGTCACTTCGGGAAGTGTAGTAGGCGGCGACGACCTCGGAATCACATTAAGTATCATAGACGCGGACTCCGCAATCGGAATCTATACGATAACGGGGGAGTGGAGCAACACAAATTACGCCGTAACCTTTATCGACGGGAGCTATGAGGTCTATTTTGACTATACTTACGGATTGGCATTCAGTGAAGTTTCGGGCGGCTACAAGGCGAGCGTAGGGACATTGGCGAGCGCGACGGAGATCGTGGTACCCGAAACATACAGAGGCGAACCCGTAGTGGCGATAGACAATAACTTCGGGGTTTGTACGGCACTCGTAAAGCTGACGATACCATTTGTCGGAGCGACTTTAAACGGTATAAGCAATACGCATTTCGGATATATCTTCGGAGCGGTTAATTCTGATTATAATTCAACCTCCGTTCCGGCTTCGCTAAAAGAGGTCATTGTGACGGGCGGGACAAGTATCGATAGCGTGGCTTTCGCTGCGTGCGGCGGATTGACCTCGATTACGTTCCTTGAGATCACAAGTATCGGAGACGGGGCTTTTGCTGAATGCATCGAGCTGACCTCGATAACATTCCCTAAGCTCATAAGTATCGGAGACGAGGCTTTCTATTATTGTATCAAACTGACAGAGATCACGTTTCCTGCGACGTTCACAAATATCGGGGAGTGGGTTTTTGAAGAGTGTTACGGACTGACCGCTATCAACGTTGACGGCGAGAATCAAAATTACAGTTCGTTAAGCGGCGTATTATACAACAAAGACCAAACGAAACTCATCGTCTATCCGAGCGCAAAGACGGAAACGACGTTTACTGCGCCTAACAGCGTGACAATTATCGGGGATTGGGCGTTTGCTTTTTGCAGCACATTGACCGAGATTACGTTACCTAATGTCACAAGTATCGGAGAGTTTGCTTTCGGCTTTTGTACCGGACTGACCGAAATCACTATTCCGTTGAGTGTGACGGTTATAAGCTGGGGTGCTTTCTCCGGTTGGACATCAAGTCAAGCGATTCATATCGAGGGTTGGTCTGCCGAGGGGTGGACTGCGCCCGAAGGGTGGACCGTTAATTGGTATGGTGGTAATTGTAACGCCGTTATTGACGGGAACGTAAACGCCGACTAAGACAAATCAAATTTAAAAAAATAGCCGCTCCGATTTGCGCTTTGCACTCGGGGCGGCTATATTTTTAAAGGTAAAGCAAGTGTCATTCTGAGCGGTGATTTAATGCAGAATGCAGAATGCAGAATGCAGAATGCAGAATTGCGGATAAAAAGAGGTGTGATTCGGAGAAATCGTTTTGGATTCTTCGCTTTGCTCAGAATGACACACGCTTTTTTTGTACGGAATGACACTGACCTTTTTTATTCGGATACGGGCGACCGAGGCGGTCGCCCCTGCAAAAGGACGCTTGCTTTTTTTCGGATACGGGCGACCGAGGCGGTCGCCCCTACAAGAGAATGCACTTACTTCTTTAAAATCCGCAATTCTGCATTCTGCATTCTGCATTCTGCATTTAAAAAAGCATTCTGCATTTAAAAAAGCATTCTGCATTTAAAAAATTGTTTGCAAAAAACGGATTTTATGATATAATAAAAAAACATAGTATTTCTATAAAGATTTTCGACAACGGAGGGAAAGCCATGTTTTTTTTGAAACGTAACAAAACGAATTTGCAAACACAACGTCAACGGGAGGCAAGCGGCGCATTTCTTAGAAAGCACGCGTTTTTGCCTATCGACGAGGTTCACGGATTTTTAAAGAGCGGTTCGGCGGGCTTGACCGAAGCGCAAGTGACCGAGCGGCAAGACGAATACGGAAAAAATAAAATAACGGCGGGTACAAAAAATTCGACGGCAAAGAGATTAAAAGACTCCGTGATCAATCCGTTTAATATCGTGTTGATAGCGATTGCGGTCATAACCCTTTTTACCGACGTAATTTTCGCATCCGAAAAGGACTATTTGACCGTATCGATCATTTTGGCTTTGGTATTTATATCGAGCGCGGTCGCGTTTGTACAGAGCCAACGCTCGAATGCGGCGGCTGAAAAATTGTCGGGTATGATCTCCAACAAAGCCGACGTTTTGCGCGACGGCGTATTTATCGAGGTCACTATAGACGAAATAGTACCCGGCGATATCGTCAAGCTGTCCGCGGGGGACATGATACCCGCGGACGTGAGATTCCTCACGACAAAGGACACGTTTATAGCTCAAGCCGCGCTGACGGGCGAATCTAACCCCGTCGAGAAATTTAAGGACAGCAAAAGCAAGCCCGACGACGCGTTGACCGACCTCCAAAACATAGGGTTTATGGGGTCGAACGTCGTCAGCGGCAGCGCGACGGCGGTGGTTCTCGCGACGGGAAACGAAACCTATTTTGGGTCGATGGCAAAATCTCTATCGGGTGACCGCGCAAAAAACAGCTTTGAGCGCGGAGTAGGCGCGGTCGGCGGTCTTTTGATAAAACTGATGCTGGTCATGGTACCTATCGTCTTTTTGATTAACGGATTGACAAAACACGATTGGTTGCAAGCCTTGCTTTTTGCGATAACGATCGCGGTGGGCTTGACGCCCGAAATGCTCCCCGTTATCATGACGTCTACGCTCGCTAAGGGGGCGGTTTCCATGTCAAAGAGCGGGGTCATCGTCAAGACCTTAGGGGCGATACAGACCTTCGGCGAAATGGATATTTTGTGTACGGACAAGACGGGTACGCTCACCGAGGACAAAATCATTTTAGAAAAATATATGAATATTGCGGGCGACGACGACAAGCGGATTTTGCGTCACGCCTACTTAAACAGCTCGTTTCAAACGGGCTTAAAAAACCTCATCGACCTCGCTATTATAAACCGTGCGCAAGAAAACGGGCTGGAGGAATTACTCGCAAAGTATGTCTGTGTGGACGAAATCCCGTTTGACTTTTCGCGAAGAAGAATGAGCGTTTGCTTAAAAAGCGGAAACGGAAAGCGTCAGCTCATCACAAAAGGCGCGGTGGAGGAAATCCTCGCCGTTTCGTCCTTTGTCGAGATAGACGGACAGATACAGCCACTCACGGAGGAAAACCGCGCAAAGGCTATGCGCACTTACGAAACCCACAATACGGGCGGTCTCCGAATGATAGCGGTCGCGCAAAAAAACGATGTACCCGACGCGAGGAGCTTGGACGCGTCGGATGAATGCGATATGGTATTGATAGGGTTTGTCGGCTTTTTAGATCCGCCGAAGGAGAGCGCGAAAACCGCCATTGCCGCCCTTAAGGAGCACGGAGTACGGACGGTAGTCTTAACCGGCGACAGCGCGGGCGTGGCTATCAAGGTGTGCCAAAAGGTGGGAGTGGACGTCGCGCAGTGTCTAACGGGCAAAGAGGTCGGTAATATGACCGACGCGGAGCTTACTGAGGCGGTCAAAACTTGCAGCTTGTTTTCCAAACTTTCGCCGTCCCAAAAGGAACGCGTGGTCAAGGCACTTCAGACAAACGGTCACACCGTCGGCTACATGGGCGACGGTATAAACGACGCGCCGCCGCTCCATCAAGCGGACGTCGGAATCTCCGTGGACAGCGCGGTCGATATAGCAAAGGAAACCGCGGATATTATCCTCTTAAAAAAGGATCTTATGGTTCTCGAACAAGGGGTGATCGAGGGGCGCAAAACGTTCGGCAACATAATGAAATATATCAAAATGGCGGCGAGCGGCAACTTCGGAAACATGATTTCCGTCATCATTGCAAGCATCTTTTTGCCGTTTTTGCCGATATTGCCCGTACATATTTTGGCGCAAAATCTTCTTTGCGATTTTTCGCAGATGGGTATTCCGTTTGACAGCGTGGACAAGGACTATATCAAAAAACCGCGCAAGTGGGAAACAAAATCCGTCAAGTCTTTTATGGGGGTGATGGGACCGCTAAGCTCTCTGTTTGATATCGTCTGCTTTGTGATACTGTGGTACGCGCTCGGAGCGAACACGCCCGAAAAGGCTCCGCTGTTTCAAGGCGGTTGGTTTATCTTCGGGACGGTTTCGCAAGTCTTGGTAATCCACATGATCCGTACCGCAAAGATGCCGTTTGTAAAAAGCCGTCCGTCGGTCGCCCTCTATATCTCGACTTTTGCCGTCACCGCGGTCGCGCTCGTCATCGGCTTTACGGGAATAGCGGTCGGCTTTGATATGGCGAAATTGCCTCTCATCTTTTTAGCATGGCTTGCCGGTATGCTCGTATTGTATTTTGTATTTACTCAACTCGTCAAAACCTTTTATGTGAAAAAGTTTGGGGATTGGTTGTAAAAAGTCGGTGTTATCTTGTAGTAGTCCGTCCGCCCTCGGTCGCCCGTTATCCGCATAAAAAATAGGCGTCATTCTGAGCGCAGCGAAGAATCTCAAACGGCAGTTGTAATACCAAAGTATTCTTAATGGGTGATTAAAATGGGAATGATTGAGAACGAGGAGAAAGTATTGGCGGCGGCTATAGAGGAAGACCCTAACGCGGCTATGTTCGATTGGAGCGCGCCGTTATGCCATATTTGCAAAAACCGCATAAAGCGGGAATGGGATAGATTAAACCCGTTCGCCCCTATATCCGCTTGCAAAAAGCTTGGTGAAGTCCCGTCCGATATTCACGAGATAAAAACTCTAAAATGCAAAGAGTTTGAACTCTCGTCCGAAGAATGGAAAAGGCAAAGCGGTTTTTATCCAAAAGATTTTAATCCTATCGAGGCGGGCAAATAGGCAAGTTATCAAACGGCTAAACGAAGACAAAACAAAAACACGGTAGAAAGCATTTTCTACCGTGTTTTTTGTTTGCAGCTTACCGATATGTGATTTGCTTTAGAAACGCAGAAGTTTGAGAAAGAAAATATTTTATCTCGCGTTCACAATGTTTTACTTGATTAACGCAGAGTTATAGTGTATAATAAAGAAAAACGGCAAAGCGTAGTTTGTTAGTCCGGAAGTTATGTTTATAATTTGTTCGGTTCTAAAATGCAATATATCGGACGTTATGGACTTTGTTTCGACGGACAAAAAGGAGGTTTCGGATGAATAAACTTAAATCGATAGATTTATTCGCGGGGATAGGCGGGATACGGTTAGGCTTCGACCGCGCATTCGGCGAATCGATAGAAACCGTTTTTGTCAGCGAGTGGGACGCATATGCCCAAAAGACATACAAAGCTAATTTTGGCGAGGGTGAAATTTTCGGTGACATTACAAAGATAAGCGAGGACGACGTTCCGGACTTTGATATTTGTCTTGCGGGCTTTCCTTGTCAAGCATTCAGTCTTGCGGGACGGCGCAAAGGTTTCAATGACGATTTCAAAGGGCTGTCACGCGGTACGCTTTTTTTTGACGTTACAAGAATTTGTCAAAAGCATAAACCGAAAGTGATATTTTGCGAAAACGTAAAAGGGCTGACAATTCACGACGGCGGGCGTACGTTTGATATTATCACGGGTACACTTAAAGAACTCGGATACACGGTTCATGAGAAAGTCCTTAACAGTAAGGATTTCGGCGTTCCGCAAAACCGCGAGCGCATATATATCGTCGCGTTTCGAGAGGATATAAACTCGTCAAAATTTGAGTTTCCGAAGCCTACAGATTCCGAAAAGAAAATTCGCGATATAATAGAGGAAACGCCCGTTGCCGCGAAGTATTATCTAAGTGACGTTTATATGGAAACGTTGAGACGACACAGAGCAAGGCACGAGGCGAAAGGCAACGGTTTCGGTTACGAAATAAGAGGTTGGGATGAAACTGCGGGTGCGATTGTTTGCGGGGGCATGGGCAAAGAGCGCAACCTTATCATAGATAAACGGCAAACCGACTTAACGCCGACAACGCACATTAAAGGAGCCATAAACAAAGAGGGAATCCGTAAAATGACACCGCGAGAGTGGGCAAGGTTGCAAGGATACCCCGATAGCTACAAATTAGAGCTTGCCGACGTTCATTTGTACAAACAATTCGGCAATAGCGTTACCGTTCCCGTTATAGAGGCGATAGCAAAAAAAATAAAGGAGGTTTTAACTAATGATAAAAGGGAATAGAGGCGAATGGAGCGAAATCTACGTCCTTTTAAAGTTGCTCGGCGAGGGCAAGGTTTACGCCGCCGACGAGAACTTAAAACCTCTTGATTTGCATTTCCCGATTTTAGAGGTTATACGAGAGGAAACTCCCGGTGAACAATACAAATACATACCCGCAACTATGGTCAAGGTTTTTGCGGGCAATGTTCAGGTGGCGGAATATCTCGCGTCTGAGTTTACTTTAAAGGCGGCGGAGCTTCTCAACGTTATTATGGCAAGCGGCGAAGCATCATTTCCCGCAACAAATATCGAGGCATTTATGGGTGCGATAAAGTGTAAAAAGCTCAAAAGCCCGCCGCCTAATATCGGTAACGCTCGACTTGGCAAAACCGACATAACGATGAAAGTACACGATCCAAACACAAGGCACGAACCCGTCTGCGGATTTTCAATTAAGTCGGAACTCGGACACGCGCCTACGCTTCTGAATGCGGGAAGAACGACTAATTTCATTTATGAGGTAAAAGGCTTAACGGTCGCGGATATCGCGGAGATAAATGCAATCGACACGCGCACAAAAATTATTGACCGAATGAAAGCGATTCGCGCCAAAGGCGAGATGATTTTTTTAGGGCTAAACGACGATGCGTTCGCAAGCAATTTAGAAATAGTAGACAGTAGCCTTGAAAAGATACTCGCCTACGCGCTTTCATATTATTATGACGACGAAGCAATAACTTGCTCGGACGCCGTAGCATTGTTGACGAAAAGAAACCCGCTTAACGCACGCACTCCGCGGGGATACTATGCCGTTAAATTCAAAAAATTTTTAACGGCGATTGCGCTCGGAATGGTGCCGTCAAAACCGTGGGACGGACGCGACGAGGCGGCGGGCGGTTATATTATCGTCACACAAAGCGGCGACGTTTTGGCATATCATATTTACAATCGCGACAGCTTCGAGGAATACCTTTTGAAAAATACGAAGTTTGAACGCGCCTCGACAACAAGGCATGATTTCGCTTCGTTATATACCGATGGTGTCAAAACCTATATAAACCTCAATATGCAAATAAGGTTTATAAAATAGGAGCGCGCCGTGAAAGTAGCAAGTATGTTTGCGGGAATCGGGGGAATTTGTTTAGGGTTTAAGCAAGCGGGCTTCGACGTTGTATGGGCTAACGAAATAGACGGCGACGCGGTAAAAACCTATACACATAATTTCGGTGATAAATATATTGTCGAGGGTGATATTAGAAAGATTAATGTCGCCGACATTCCCGATTTCGATGTGTTGACGGCGGGGTTTCCGTGTCAACCTTTTTCCGTTAGGGGGAAGCAAATGGGGTTCAAAGACCCGCGAGGCAATTTATTCTTTGAGATTGCTCGCGTAATAGACAAAAAACGTCCGAGTGTTATCTTTCTTGAAAACGTGGCAAACTTAGCGAAACATGACGACGGCAAGACGTTTCTCGTTATTTATAACACGCTCGCACAATTCGGTTATTTCGTTAAATATGCGGTCTTAGACGCCCAAACGCACGGCAATATTCCGCAGAAGCGCGAGAGAATATTTATCGTAGCTTTTTTGGACAACGCAAAGTGTAAAAATTTTGAGTTTTCCGAAGCAACGGAGTTGACCGTTAAGCTCAACGATATTATAAATAGGAGTGTAAAACATTCGGATTGCTATTACTACAACGAAAACAGTTATTACTTTGATGAATTAAAGCGGGTAGTAACGGATACTGACGCATTGTACCTAATAACCGACCATGGCGTTTCCCAAAAGAAATACTATGTCGCTTCGACACTAAAAGCGAATATGGGAACGTTCGCGGATAGAGTGCCCGTTCTTAAAGATGATTTCGGCATAAGAAAACTCACACCGTTCGAGTGCCTATCGTTACAAGGATTTCCGAACGGTTTCGGATTTTCAAAAGGTATTTCGCCGAATGCCGCATATAAACAAGCGGGTAATACGGTTTGCGTTCCCGTTATAAGGCGAATAGCGGAAAAGATAGCGGAGGCGTTTTTATGAGCGATATATTCGATACCGAGAAACGCTCCGACGTGATGAGCAAAATCCGAAGCAAAAAGAACAAATCGACGGAACTAAAACTTATCAAGTTATTCAAACAAGCGGATATAAAAGGTTGGCGTAGAAATTATCCCGTTAAAGGGCATCCCGATTTCGTCTTCATTGCAGAGCGGGTGGCAATATTCGTTGACGGTTGCTTTTGGCACGGACACGATTGCCGCAACGTGACGCCGTCGGATAACGCCGAGTTTTGGAATAAGAAGCGAAGCGACAACCGAGAGCGTGACCGAAAAGCGACTGAACGATTGCAAGCGCACGGGTGGGCGGTTCTTCGCATTTGGGAGTGCGAACTAAAAAAGAAAAACGAAAGCGCGACGTTAGCGAAAATAATCGATGCGCTTTGCGTTGAAAAAGTCGTTGATTGTGGTAAATTATAAAGAGAGTATATGCCAATATGAGCGACAAAAAAACACGGTAGAAAGCATTTTCTACCGTGTTCTCTATGGAGCGGATGATGGGAATCGGACCCACACTATAAGCTTGGGAAGCTCAGGTTCTACCACTAAACTACATCCGCAAAAATCAGAGCGTTTATATTATAGCGTTTTAAAAAGCGTTTGTCAATGATTTAAAGCGTGGGTTTTTGCAAAAAAATCAAAAAAATCAAGTCGGACGGCTGTATGTTTGAGATTCTTCGCAAGCTCGGAATGACACCGCCTTTTATTTATGATAAGTCTATGTCATTCCGATAGAATGCGAATAATCTAAAACGTCAAGCCGTATAAGTACAAAATAAAAAGTCTATGTCATTCAGCGCGAATGCGAAGAATCTAAAACGTACAACTATATAACCGATTTTTTTCCGAAACAGCCCTCAAACGATTGCATTCTTTTTTAAAATATGGTAGAATATCTTGAAATATTACGCACCTTATGCGTTGCCGTTCACTTTTTCGTGTTTTACGCGTGGACGGGAGGTTCTTGAGGCGAGGCGGTTTTTACCGAATCCGACTGTAGCTTTGAGGGTTGTCATGTGTGAGGGAGGTATAAAAACATGGAGGTTTTTTATTATGTCGGTAGTCAGTATGAAGCAACTCCTCGAAGCGGGCGTTCATTTCGGTCATCAAACCCCGAAGTGGAACCCTAAAATGGCGAAGTATATCTACGCCGCGAGAAACAACATTCACATCATCGATCTTCAGCTTAGCGCGGAAATGATCGAAAAAGCGTATGCGTTTATCGTTTCCGCCGTAAAAGAGGGCAAGAGTATCCTCTTTGTCGGGACGAAAAAGCAGGCGCAAGAGGCGATACAGCAAGAAGCCGAACGCTGTGAACAATTCTTTATCAATCAGAGATGGCTCGGCGGTACGCTGACAAATTTTAAGACGATCAGAAGCCGTATCGACAGACTCAACAAAATCAATCAAATGGAAGCTATCGGCGAATTTGAACTCCTCCCTAAAAAAGAGGTCTTAAAGCTGAAAGCCGAAAGAGATCAGCTCGAAAAGAACCTCGGCGGTATCAAAAACATGAGAGGCTTGCCGGGCGTACTCTTTGTCGTCGACCTAAAGGAAGAGGACATTGCGATTAAAGAAGCGAAACTCTTGGGTATTCCCGTCGTGGGCGTGGTCGATACAAATTGCGATCCCGATCTTTGCGACTATGTTATACCGGGTAACGACGACGCTATTCGCGCTATCAAGCTTGTCGCATCGGTGATTGCGGACGCGGTCATAGAGGCGAAACAAGGCGAACAAAACGTCGCCGCAAAAGAAGAGGTCGTTGAAGAAGCGGTTTCATTCGCGGAGGTTTTGAATCAAGGTATCGTCGAAATCGCCGAAGCGGTCAAAGAAGCCGAATAATTATAAGCTAATTTAAATTGTATGGGACGATGACCACATTGTCCCAAATCCGATTTAAATTGTATGGGACGATGACCACATTGTCCCAAATCCGATTTAAATTGTAGGGGACGATGACCACATCGTCCCAAATCCGAATTATATATAGGAGAAAAATATTATGGCATTTACAGGTCAAGACGTAGTTGCGCTCCGTACAAAGACGGGCGCGGGTATGATGGATTGCAAAAAGGCTCTCGAAGCTACAGACGGAAATATGGACAAAGCGGTGGATTATCTCCGCGAGAAAGGAATGGCGTCGGCGGCAAAAAAAGCCTCCCGCATTGCGTCGCAAGGTATTGTCGATAGCTACATTAATTTAGACGAGAAGTTAGATGAAAAGTCCGGCGTGTTACTTGAGGTCAATTGCGAAACAGATTTTGTTGCAAAATCCGATGATTTTAAAAAGCTTGTTCAAAGTTTGGCGGAGCATATAACTAAGGCAAAGCCGCTTTATCTCACAAAGGAAGAAGTTCCTACGAATATTTCCAAAGATTACAAGGCAATTTGTCTTCTTGAACAGGATTATGTCGGCGATTCGTCTAAAACAATTACCGGGCTTGTCAATGAAGCTATAGGAAAAATCGGCGAAAAGATTATGATCCGTCGTTTTGTCCGTTTTGCAATAAACGATGGTGATGTTGTTGACAGCTATATCCATTTAGGCGGCAAGGTCGGCGTGCTTCTTGAAATCAATTGTGCAACCAAGGTCGTTGCAAAGTCTCAAGACATAAAGGATCTCGTTCACAACATTGCTATGCACATTGCGGCGGCGAAACCGCTTTATCTCACAAAAGAAGAGATTCCCGCGGCGGTTATCGAAAAGGAAAAGGATATCTATCGCGTACAAGCGTTAAACGAACCGAAGCCGAAGCCCGCTAATATCATTGAAAAAATGATCGAAGGGCGCGTCACAAAGTACTACAAGGAAGTCTGCCTCCTTGAGCAAGAATACGTCAGAGACCCCGCAAAAACCATTACGGGGCTTGTCAACGAAGCTATCGGCAAGATAGGTGAAAAAATCACGGTCAGACGCTTTGTCCGTTTTGAAATGGGCGAGGGCATAGAAAAGAAAAAGGATACGTTTGCCGACGAGATCCAAAATCAATTAAATCAAATGCAAAAATAAAAATTGCGAAGGGGTATCTCAAACGGCTGTTTGAGACACCCCTTTTTTTAGGTAATAAAATTAATTTTTTTAGGAGTAAAAAGACGTGGAATTAAAACGTATTATACTGAAACTTAGCGGCGAGGCTCTTTCGGGCGGGGGATTCGGGCTGGACGAAACCGTAGTGGACGGGGTTGTCCGTCAGATTGCCGAGCTAAACAGAATGGGGATCGACGTGGGCGTCGTCGTCGGCGGCGGTAATTTTTGGCGCGGGCGGCAGGGCAGAGATATGGATAGGACGGTCGCAGATCACATGGGAATGCTTGCGACGGTCATGAACGCTATCGCGCTCCGCGACGCGTTGGAGAGAAAGGGCGTCTATACCCGCGTCATGACCTCGATAGATATCATGAGGATTGCGGAGCCGTATATCTACAAAAAAGCCGAACGGCATTTTGAAAAAAAACGCGTCGTAATCTTTGGCGCGGGTACGGGCAATCCGTACTTTACGACCGATACCGCAGCCGCACTCAAAGCGTGCGAGCTTCGCGCCGACGCTCTGCTCCTCGCAAAAAATATCGACGGGGTGTATGACAGCGACCCAAAAATCAATAAGGACGCTAAAAAATTTGACAAAATTTCCTATCTCGACGTCATTAACCGCGGTCTGACCGTCATGGACAAAACCGCGCTCACTATGTGTATGGACAACAAAATCCCTATTATCGCCTTTGCGCTTGCGGGAGAAGACAGTATCATTAAGGCTGTAAAAAATAAATCGGGCGGGACTATTATTAGTTAATGCATAATGCAGAATGCAAAATGCAGAATTGCGGATTTTTAAAAAGGTCTGTGTGTAGTGGACGATGCCCTCATCGTCCCGTATCCTCATAAAAAGCATGTGTCATTCTGAGCGAATGCGAAGAATCTCAAACGATTTCTTTGAATATTTTTTTAAATTACTATTGACTTT
>JAITOQ010000161.1 GCA_031289865.1 Clostridiales bacterium | reverse complement strand
AATTGTTTTTGCTTGTTTCATTTTTTTGGTCTCCTTTTTTTGGGATTTTTTTTGCATATATTTCGGCTGAATGCCGTTTTAGTTTTAACGCTTTCATCTCTTTTTGCGGGACGATGAAGGCATCGTCCCCTACAAGAGCAACACGTTTTTCATTCCGATTTTTGTAAAACAAAAAAGCCGCCGAGGGTACCGTTACAGACCCGTGGCAGCTATTTTACCGTGTTTTATTGAATTTTTGGCAACCGAAACTAACACCGAGCAAGAGCTCTCTATGCTCGTCGTAGAGGCTAAATAAGCCCCCCCCCCGACTATACATATTGTATTACGTTTCATCTGTGTCATGATTTTACTTCCTTTTTTAACAGATTCCGCTAAATCAAGTCCGTTGACTTCGTTTCCTTTTTTTCAAAGATTTCCATTAAATCAAATTCATTGTACCACTATTTGTAAGCTTTGTCAATACCTTTTTAAAAGTTTTTTAATTTTTTGCAATTATATGACTATACGTTTTAGATTCTTCGTATTCGCTCGGAATAACACCGATTTTTTAAAAGTTTTTTGAAAAGATTCTTGACAAATCTTCGATTTAATACTATACTTATAAACAAGTAAAAAAATACTCACTTGTCCCAACCAAAAACAATCGACTATCCCGACTAAAAATACAATCATATGTTACTAAACATTTGGCTGTACGGAACAAGCGAGGCTATTACCGCTATTTTCACTCAACACCTCACCTTTTACCTATTACTTATTACCTATTACTTAAAAGGAACACGCTTATGAAATTGAACCTTGGCACTCTAAAGCAAAAAACCTCCGACGTATTTACAAACGTCCGCGAGTATTGGTCAAAGCCTCCTAAGGGCAACTACATTTCTTACAAAGAAATGGGTGCGTACTCGTTGGGCGGGTTCGGAAAAATGCTCATCGGCATGCTTGCGGGCTACATAGGGCTTACCGCGACAAACACCTTTGTCGGCTCGGTCATCGGTATCAGACCGCTCGACCTACAGACCATGAATATCATGATCGGAGTATTGGGCGCGTTTTTTACGATCATACGCGGCATAATGGTAGACAATACCCGCACGCGTTGGGGACGTTTCCGTCCCTATATCGCTCTTGCGGGTATTCCTATGGTCGTTCTCATGACCATCTTTGTCTTTTTACCGTTTAGGACCATGAGCGACGGCGAAAAAAAGATATGGGTATTTCTCTTTGCGCTCTCGCTCACGTTTATCTCGCCGCTGTTTAACGACACCTATACGGAGCTCCGTACTATCATGTCGCCGAACACCGCGGAGCGTTCGTTTTTGGTCGCGGTCAGCTCGATTATCGCATCCGCCGCGCCTACTATCACAAATCTTTTCGTACCGATTTTGGTCGGCGTATTCGGCGGCTACACTATGCAAAGACCTTATCAAGTGATCTTTGTACCGCTCGGAATCATCGGTCTGTTCTTTGCTCTCTTTACGGCATTCGGGACAAAGGAACGTATATTCGTATCCAAACAGTACAAGCCCAAAATCCGCACCCTATACGCCATGAAACAAGTCTACCGCAATAAATATTGGTGGATTCGCTCCATTGCGACGTGGACGGCTTTTTTAGAAGGGGGTATCACTACTCTCTTTAGCTGGATATTCATCTACCAGCTCCAAAACTATACCCTCTACACGGCGGTACTCACTATCAACGGCTTAGCGTCTACGGTCGCCATGCTGACCACCCCTTATATCATCAAAAAGATCGGACCGCGAAACCTCATGATCTTTCAAAACTTCTTGAATATCGTATTCATTACGCTTATGTCCCTAACCTTTAACGCAATGGTGTTCGGGATACCGATATTCTTTTTTGTCTTTAACTTTATAAGTATCATCGTCTACGAATTTAATATCGTCGGCGACCCCGTCATTCATGCGGAGGTAAAGGACTTTTCTCACTATCAGTCGGGACGGCGCATGGACTTTATGTTTGGGACGGCGGGCATTATCGGTCTACCGATCACCCTCCTCACGGGGTATGCTATACCGCTCATCTATGAGTCGGGGGGACTGACGAATAACTACGACGTCCTCTTTGACCCCGCCATACGGAATACGCTGTTTGCGACGCTCTGTATCGTTTCGGTCATCGGCTCGGCGATCAACCTTATCCCCTACCTATTCTATGATTTGAGCGAATCAAGACACAAAAACGTCATCAAGGTTTTGAGGCTGAGGAATATGTTTGAGGACTATATCTCAAACTCCCTCTCCCCACGCGACATCAAAGCGACGGTTGAAGAGGTAAGAGAAGCGCAAGCACTTATCAATACGACTCCCGTCAACCTCGATCGGTTAAAAAATAAATTTATCGCTATAAGCGCGCTCCCCGACGATACCGCCGAAGAAAAAACCCTCAAAAAGGACGCGCTTAAGCTCGCAAAAAAGGAAGTCCGCGCCGCAAAACGGCTCAATCAGGATATCGAATCCGCTTCTCTCGTCATCAATGAGTTGCACAAGTACGAAAAAGGTCCCGACGCGGAGAAGCTCGCCTTTTCCGAATGGGTTGCAAATCTCGGTTTTGAGGGTATCAAAAACCTCGACAGCGGCATTGTCGCCGAAGCGAAAACCGCAAATAAGGGTACAAGCGAGGAGGAAAAGCGGTATTACAAATACCGAATCCGTCAAGCTAAGCTGCTCCTAAAACTGCAAAAAATTATTCTCCAAAAAAATCTGCGCGAGATGGACACGTCGGAACTCGACGCGGCTTACGAGATGCCCGAAACTACGCGTCAAGAAATCAACCTCAAGCTAAAAACCGTAAAAGAAGTCCAAAAGAAACTCGACACCTACAACCTCGCCGCCGAAGCGTATATGACCGCGCAAGCCGTCGTCAAGGACGCCGCGGCGTATGCAAAATATGACGAGATTGCCGCGGGCTACGACCAAAGCTGCCTCGATATCGAGGAGCTTGATCGATTAGATAAAGAACGTTCGGATGCGGCAAAAAAAGCAAAGCAAGAGGATCTCGCCCGTATTCGTCAAGAAAGAAAGACAAAAAGGAGCGGAAAATAATGAAAAAAATTATTCCTATTTCGGTTTTGCTGTTTGTTGCGCTTGGGATTTTTTCGTGGCTCTTTATCGACCCTCAACTAAAAATCCCTCAAGCTCAAGCCATGACGGAGCTGCATAACGCGCTCGACGCGTCTATCGCCGAAGACGTCTACTATTGGAAAGAGGTTTCCAATTGGATGGCGGTCTACAATCAAATCAACACATTAAAAGGCTCCTCTAAAGAAAAAAATAAAGAAAAAACCGCGGCACTTCTCGCAAAGCGCGGCGACAAAGCCGATTATGACGCAAAGACGGTCGGCAAACTCTTTGACGGTTTCGGATTCCGACTCGCCAACGTCTACGGCGAACGCACAAATGCGAAGCCGTACTCCGTCATAACCGACGGCGGTCTGATACAAAACTATGCGGTCTATATCCGCGAGGAACGCTCCGACAACGAGCGGATAGGAAATGCGTCCGTCATAAAGGACGAGGAAGCCAACCGCCTCCTTTACCGCAAAGTCATCGCCGCTTCTTACAAGGACAACCGCGACAACCCGACGATTTTTGAGCGTATAAACGGGACGACGGGCGCGCCGCTTCCCCTTTCCGCGACCCCGTACACCGATCTTCAGGATTATTATAACAAGGAGTTAAAAGCGACCTACGGCCTTGAAAATCTTCTTGCGGAGCTGTATGAGTTGTATCGGTTAGAAAACGAAAGCAACGGTTCTTTCATGAATTTTAATATCAAAGAAGCGGAATGCACCTCAAACGGCACCATCACAAATATCACCTTTGCGCTAAAGCCCGAATATTTTGAAAGTTATACGGGATACTCGATTTTTGACGGTGCGGATTATATTTCTATCGAACTCCTAAAGGGCAGAGTTTCTCAAATCATGTGCTACGTCCGCGATCCGAATCCTCTCCCGCTCTTAGCCGCCCCGACCGAACCGTACAAGCTCGATATCACCTACCTCGGTCCGAAAATCAACAAACCCAACAGAACCGACAGAGATTGGTTTAACAACGTGATCGATCAGTACTAAGCATAAAAAAATAAGGCTGTTTCAAAAAACTTGAAACAGCCATTTTTATGGTATCACGCTCTTTAACTCACAAAATCAAATTCAATATCCCCTACGATAACGGTATCGCCGTCGGTGACTCCCGCCTCGATCAATTTATCGATGACCCCCTTGTCGCGGAGAACGCGCTGAAAATAGCGGAAGGATTCGTCGTTATCGAGGGACACGTTTCGTTCGAGTCTTTTGACTAAGCCGCCGACCACCTCATAGACGCCTTTCTCGTCGACCAATATTTCAAAGCCGTCGCCCGTCCCGAGGTCGTCATAAAAGCGTGCGTCGACCTCCATCGGTTGGACGTCGGGGATTTTTTTAAGCTCGTCGTATACGGCTTTCAGTAGCTCTTCGAGTCCCGAATGCGTCGCCGCGGAGAGTTTGACGACCTTTTTTTTGATTTTCTTTTCAAACCGCGCAACCGTCGTTTCGTCGGTCAAGAGGTCGGCTTTGTTTGCCGCGACAATCTGCGGCTTTTTTGCAAGTATCTCGCTGTACCCTTTTAGCTCGCGGTTGATTATCTTAAAGTCCTCATACGGATCCCGTCCCTCGCTCCCGCCGATATCCACGAGGTGTACTATAAGACGGACGCGCTCGATATGCCGTAAAAAGTTGTGACCAAGCCCCGCGCCGTCACTCGCGCCCTCGATGAGTCCGGGGATATCCGCAATGACAAAGCTGTCGTCAAAATATTTGACTACTCCGAGATTCGGGCTGAGGGTTGTAAAATGGTAGTTCGCAATCTTAGGGCGCGCATTTGTGAGGACGGAGAGGAGCGTGGATTTTCCGACGTTCGGGAAGCCCACCAAACCCACGTCCGCAATCGTCTTTAATTCGAGGACGACTTTTATCTCTTCGGTCTTGACTCCGTGCTGACTGAATTCGGGGGCTTGCCGCGTCGGCTTTGCAAAGCGCGCATTTCCTTTTCCCCCGCGCCCCCCCCTAAGAATGACTTGTTTTTCTCCGTCATAAAAGAGGTCGGCAACGACCTTTTGCGTCTCCTTGTCGCGTATAACGGTTCCTAACGGCACACGGACTGTAATATCCCCCCCGCTTTTGCCGCTCATATTGTTGATTGAACCGTTCTCACCGTTTTCGGCAAGATACTTTCGTTTGTATTTAAAGTCGATGAGGGTATTGATATTTTTGTCCGCAACAAAGACTACGCTTCCCCCGTCGCCGCCGTCGCCGCCGTCGGGCCCGCCCGCCATAATGTATTTTTCACGGTGAAACGAAACGGCACCGTTGCCGCCGTTTCCCGCTTTCAGTAATATTTCGGTTCTGTCGATAAACATTTTTTTTGTTTTCCTTTTTTTGAATTTTTATTTAGCCGTTTCAATCGGTAAATAAATTTTATTTGTTTGCC
>JAITOQ010000059.1 GCA_031289865.1 Clostridiales bacterium | reverse complement strand
TATCCCGTATCACAAACGACGTGGACGCGGTCGGAAACACCCTCAATTACGGCTTGACCCAAATCATTACCGCCGTGTGCTCGATTATCGGTATAACCGTCATGATGTTTACGCTGAACGTTCCGCTGACCTTTATCGTCCTGATCGTTTTGCCGTTTTCGTTCCTCGTGATACGCGTGATAGCAAAGCGTTCCCAAAAATATTTCAGACGGCAGCAAAACTATCTCGGCGCGGTCAACGGCTACGTCGAGGAAATGTACGGCGGTCACGGGGTAGTAAAGGCGTTCGGCATGGAAAAAAAGACCGTAGCGCGTTTTGACGGGATGAACGACAAGCTGTATGATACCTCGTGGCGGTCGCAACTCCTCTCGGGTATGATAAATCCGCTTGTGGTTTTTATCGCAAACCTCGGTTACGTCGCTGTCATCGTCTACGGCTCGTATATGAATATAAAGACCCTCGGAGTGTTTACGGTCGGTATGCTGTACGCGTTCATTCAATACGTCCGCTCCTTTACCTCGCCTATAAATCAGACCGCTCAAATCTCGAATATCATTCAATCGACCGTCGCGGCGGCTGAGCGCATTTACGTCTTTTTAAACGAAAACGAAGAAAAAACCCCCGCCGCGCCGCTGTCTATCCCAAAAAGCGAGGATATAAAGGGCGATATTGTCTTTGAAAACGTGGGCTTTGCTTACGAAAAAGACGCGCCCGTCCTAAAAAGTATCAATCTCGTTGCCCCCGCAAACAGCCGTGTCGCCATCGTCGGACAGACGGGTTCGGGAAAAACGACGATAGTCAAGCTCTTAATGCGCTTTTACGACGCGGACGAGGGGCGCATTCTTTTGGACGGCGAGGACATTACGCGCTACGACAAGATGGAATACAGAAAAAATATCGCTATGGTGCTACAAGACAGTTGGCTGTTCGGCGGGACGGTTCGTGAGAATATCCGTTACGGACGGCTTGACGCGACCGACGCGGAGGTCGAGGACGCCGCACGCGACGCGGGCGCGGATTCGTTTATCACCGCGCTCCCTAACGGCTACGATACGGAGATAAACGAGGAGTCCTCAAATCTCTCCGTCGGACAAAAACAGCTCCTCTCTATTGCCCGCGCCATGATAAAAAAGAGCCGCGTCATCATCTTTGACGAGGCGACCTCATCTATCGACACGCTGACCGAACGCATCGTACAAGACGCGGTAGAGCGAATCACGACAAACAAAACTTGTTTCGTCATCGCGCACCGCCTCTCTACCGTCATAAGATCCGATCTCATCGTCGTCATGGAAAACGGGGAGATTGCGGAAACGGGTACGCACCGCGAATTGTTGGAGCGGGGCGGGTTGTATGCGAAGATATACTACACGCAGTATGCGGGACAAGTTGAGAGTTGAGAGTTGAAAGTTGAAAAGTAAGTATGGAAGAGGTGATTTTATGCTAAAAATAACAAACCTAACAAAGACTTATGCGGGCGGCGGGGTAAAAGCCGTCGATTGTGTCAACCTCACGGTTTTGCCCGGTGAGATTTTCGGTTTTTTAGGGCCTAACGGGGCGGGAAAGTCTACGACTATCAAGTCGGTTATCGGGGTTTTGCCGTTTGAGGAGGGGACAATCGAGATATTCGGAGAGGATATCAAAAAGAATCCTCTCGCGGCGAAAAAAAATATCGGCTATGTTCCCGACAACCATGTGATTTACGACAAATTGACGGGGATAGAATATCTCGATTTTATGGCGGACGTGTACGGCATACCCGCGGCGAAAAAAAAGGAGCGTATCGAAAAATACGCGGAGTTATTCAGTTTAAAGGACGTGCTAAACGACCCAATAAAAAAGTATTCTCACGGCATGAAGCAAAAGATTTGCGTCATCGGCGCGATACTTCACGAGCCTAAGCTGTGGGTTTTGGACGAACCCTTGACGGGGCTTGACCCGCAGTCGGCTTACGACCTAAAACAGCTCATGCGCGAGCATTGCAAAAAGGGCAATACCGTCTTTTTTTCGTCGCACGTCTTGGATGTTGCGGAGAAGCTTTGCGACCGTATCGCCGTCATAAACAAGGGTAAAATCGTGGTCGATACGAGCATGTCCGACCTAAAAGCCTTGCGCCGTGACGAAACCCTTGAGGAATATTTCCTCTCGATTACGCGGACGGAGGGCGGCGAGGTATGACGGGATTTTTTCACCTTGTCAAGGTGTTTTTAATCAATCTTTTCCGCTTGGACAAGAGCCAAAAAAAGATAAAAATCATTTTGTACACGGTCCTTACCGTGTGCTTTCTCCCGATATTGATAGGCGCGTGTGCCGCGGTGTTTTTTGCGGGAAAGCACGCCGCGGAGAGCGGTATGGATATTTCTTCGGAATTCGTTTCGTCTATCTATACCGTCGGCATGATAGTGACGTTTTTTTTCGGGCTGATAACCATGCTCCAAATCGTATTTTTTGACAAGGACGCGGAGTTTTTGCTGTCTCTTCCGTTTTCGCCGACGAGGATATTTTCGGCGAAGCTGATTGCGGTCTATACCACGGAGGTTTCCGTTTCGCTGTTTTTTGCGCTACCGCTCCCGATAGTGTTCGGGATAGGGCTTGCGGCGGGCGGGGGAAGCATCACGGTACTGTACTTTTTGTCGGCGGTAGTTATGCCGTTTATTTTGCCGCTTTTGCCTCTCCTTGTGATCGCGCTCTTAACCGTTCCGCTCATGTATCTCGTGTCGTTTTTTAAACGGAAATCCATGCTCTCGCTTGTCGCGGGGATCGCGCTTTTTGCCGCGTTTTTCGTCGTATATTTCACGGTCGTCGGACGCGTATCCAACGCGGGCGCGGAGATAGGCGAGGGGGGTGAGATCGATCCGAACGCGTTTGTCGAAAGCATGATTTTGAGCTTTTCCGCGATTGGGCGGTATCTGTATCCGATACGCTTTTTTACGGATTTTATGTTTTTAAAGAATGCCGCGCTCAATCTCCTATACTTTGTTTTGAGCTTATCCGCGCTCTTTGCCGCCGTATTTTTTCTATCCTCTAAATTTTATGCAAAAAGCATGAGAGGTCAGATAGAACACGCGGCGAGCCGTTCCTCAAAAAGGAAAGGCTATCGATTAGAAAGCCGCTCCCTCCGAAAGGCACTCCTCATAAAGGAGATAAAAATGCTTTCCCGCGATACGGGTTTTGCCTTTCAGTCCTATTTGGGAGCGATAATGGCACCGCTCTTTATCGTGTTTTACAATGTGTCCGGTATCTTAAATATGGGCGGTGGGTCGTCGGCTATCGGTGTAGGCATTGCGCTTTTTCTCTCATATTTTTTCGGAATTATGTTTTCCGCGGGAATGAATTATACCGCGTTTGCCGCATTCACGAGAGAGGGAAAAACCTTTTATATCAACAAATATCTGCCCGTGCCGTACGCCGAGATTTTTCGCGCTAAGGCGCGGTTTGCATGGATAGTGTCTTGCACGGGGATCGTGCTCGGCGCGATAGCCGTCGCGGTCGTTTTGGCGGTAAAAGGGGAGGCGATATGGTCCGCGCTCCTAAACGCCGTCTTATTCGCGGGCGCGGGGGCGGCATTGTCGTTTTCGCTCAACCGTTTCGGACTTAGGCGCGACCTAAAACGTCCGACCCTTGATTGGAACAACGTCAAAGAGGCACTAAAGTCAAACACCTATTTGATGTTTCCCATGCTGATTGCCGTGGGCGCGAGTCTGATCCCTATGATTGTCGGGATTGTGTTTGCCGCGCTCGCCGAGGTCGGACTCTTTCCGCGTTGGGTTGCGTATTTGGTCTTTTGGCTCTTTGCATATATGTGCGCCTTGATAGTCTATCTTGCAATCGGGCGCAAAAAGGAAGAGGATTTGGACGCGCTGTTCAATCGAATAGAATGTTAAAATTGCTTGTGAAAAAGAAGAAAATAGTATATAATATAAAACGATCGGAGGTAACTCTATGAAAAAGAAGCTTTTATTGTTTTTGACGGCGGTTATTCTCATATTTTCGTTGTCGTCTTGTGTCGAGGCGACTATAGAATACGGCGAATATCACTTTAGCGACGGGAGTATTTATCAGTTGATAACGGTGACATTTGACCCCGCGACTATTCCGAATGACGGGACGGCGTACGGCAGCTATGACGCGGAGAGCCTCACGGGCTTTATAAAAGAGGCGTTGGAGCTGTTGGATTTTGAGGTGATCAAAGAGGAAAACACCGACGGCGGGGAAAATGCCGACGGCACTAAAGCTATGGGCGAAACCGTAGAGCGCGTCGAGATAAACGGGTTGCGCTACTTTGAATCCTTGACCGAATACTACATTTATTTCGGGATCACGGGCGACGAAAAGTACGAAAAATCCACCGCGGAAAAGGACGAGGATAAGAGTAACGCGCTTTTTAACTATTACAAGACAAAACGCCGGACCGTGTTTGCCGAAATCGACGAACGCGCTCAGTATTTTGCCGAGGAATTTGCTAAGAAGGGCGGGGACGCGTTTTCATACCCTAATATATACGACCAAATTGCGTCCGATATCAAAGACATAGATTTTAGAGCCTTTTCGTACGTCTACCGTTACGAAACCTATTTGGATTCTATCGATATGGACGCGGACGAAAAGGGAATCGATACCGAAACGGGCTTAAACACGTTTATCTATCGGATAGACTATGATACGCGTGACAGAGAGATAGAGATTACAAGGCGGTCGGCGAACTATATCGTATGGGTTACGGTTGCGGCGGGCGCAAGCGTCGTAGCGATTGCGGTCGCATTGACGTTCGGGAAAAAGAAAGAAGTCAGATAAAAAAAGGATAACAAATGGAAAACGGCAAAAAAAATATCCGCGCACTCCCGTACAATCAGGAAGCGGAACAATGCGTAATAGGCGCGTGTCTTATCGACGGCGAAATTTTGACCGACGTCATAGGCGCGCTCGACGCAAAGGATTTTTACTTAACCTCTCATAAAAAAATCTTTTCCGCGGTGGAGGAGCTGTATAGCGAAAACAAAGCCGCGGACGTTGTGACGGTCACGGATCTATTGGATCGGAACGGTTTTTTGGGTGAGGTCGGAGGGTTGGATTATGTCATAAACCTTTCTGAGACGCTCCCCAGCTCTGCAAACTTTCGGCACTATCAGAGTATCGTCAAGCGCGATTCGACGCTCAGAGCCTTAATCTCGGCTTCAAACGCGATTGCGTCCGAAGCGTACGAGAGTACAAACGCCTCCGATACCCTCGCAAAGGCTGAAAAGCTAATCTTTGATCTTTCGAGAGAACGCGACCGCAGTACGCTTGTCAACGTCAAAGAGGTGACGGGTACGGCTATCAAAGAAATCGAGGAATTGTTAAAAGGCACGGGTGGCGAAAAGGGGATAAAGTCGGGCTTCGTCAATTTTGACCACCTCTTCAACGGCTTGCACCGCTCCGACCTCATTTTGATTGCGGCGCGTCCGGGTGTCGGCAAGACCTCGTGGGCACTAAACCTTGTCAGTAACGTGGCGATTAAGGCGCATAAAAAGGCCGTCGTTTTTTCTTTGGAAATGCCTATAGATCAGCTTTCGCGGCGGCTTTTGTGCAGCGTCGGTCATGTCAGCATGTCGGACGTGAGCAGCGGAAACGTCGGGGCGGACGTATTTACGCGGCTTCATGCGGCGAACCGCGAAATCACCGCATCTGAAATCTATGTCGACGATTCGTCGCTCAATACGCCGTCGGATATTCTCTCGAAGTGTCGTAGGTTTGTCAAAGAGCACGGTGCGATAGATCTCGTCATGATCGACTATTTACAGCTCATGTCGTCGGGAAAACGGAGCGACAGCCGTCAGCAGGAGATAAGCGAGCTTACGCGTTCTCTCAAGATAATCGCAAAGGAATTAAACGTCCCGATACTCCTCCTTTCACAGCTTTCGAGAGCCTTAGAGCAGCGTGTAGACCACCGTCCTATGCTGTCGGATCTCCGCGAATCGGGCGCAATCGAGCAAGACGCGGACATAGTCATCTTTATCCACAAGCCGGATATGTACGACGCAAACGCGGAGAAAGATTTGGTAGAAATGATTGTCGCCAAGCACAGAAACGGCAGAACGGGAACGCTCTACTTTGATTGGATAGGAGAAGAGGTCAGCTTTCGTCCGCGCTTGACCGCGGAGGGCGCGGCGCACGTCCAAAACAACGCGAAAAAAACCGCCCTAAAGCCCGTTATAGAAACGGCGGGCGGAGCAATTCCTCCCGAAGAAAGGGATAGAGAGAGCAGTGTAGGGAGCTTTGAGGACTTTAATATCGAAAACGTGAATGAGGACAAAATCCCGAACACCTTTCCCGACGATTACGAATTACCCAAAGGTTAGGTAATAATGCGAATTGCAAGTTAAAACGCACCAAAAAAAGATGACAAATGGAACAAAAAGCGTTAAAATGAATTAATGATGAAAGAAATTCAACTTATTCAGCTCTATTGTTCCAT
>JAITOQ010000187.1 GCA_031289865.1 Clostridiales bacterium | reverse complement strand
GCAGACACTTATATGTGCCATGGGGAAGCTTTGAAGGAGTCACCTGTTAAAGTTCCGTTTCGGCAAGACTGGTCAACGCGGGATGCGCAGTTAATGACAATTAGGAGCGTTTCGTTTTTTTACGGAACGCTTTTTTATTAGGGAATACCTCTAAAACAAAAACAGCGAACGACCTTAACACGGAAACGTTCGCTGTTTGTTTTTACCATATAAATTATTAAGACTATTTGAAAAGAGCGCAGAGAAGAAATTTTCTAGAAAATTTTGTCTCTGCCCTATATTATCAAATAAAAACATAAATCAAATCATAAAATCATCTAATTTTTTGCTCCAAGCGGCGGCGGTTTTGGGGTTGTATTTAGTGGGGATAGCGGCGGCGTGATCCATTGCGGTTTTACCGATTAGGAGCATTTTGCCGAGTTTGGAGAAAAGCACGATATTTCTTGAGGCGATACCGATTTTTTGCAGGATATCGTAAAACGAGATTTTCGGTGCGGCACCCGCTTCGGCTGCGGCATTGATGTCTTTTTCGGTGATGATCCCGCTTTCCATCAAAAATTTTAGATCTTTTTCCTTTACGCTCAAGAGCCAACGTTTAAAAATATCGATTTGGACGTGTTTAGAGCCGATTTCCGTAAAAAATTTGACTTGATAGTCCCAAAGCGATTCGGTAGTGACGGAATTTTTTTCGTTGACGGTGTCGGCGAGCATTTTTCCCGCACGCATAGACGGTCCGATGCCCGAACCCATAAGCGGCATAGTCATGAATGCCGAATCTCCGACCAAAGCGTATCCGTCAAGGACAAATTTGGAGGCGGGGTAGCGGACGGGGATCGGAATAATTTTTCCGTTGACGACGACATTGTCCGCAAGAATAGGATTTTTTTTGCGAATGAAAGCGAACGCTTCTTGCGCTTCCGATTCGGAGAGCCGCTCCGACATGCAAAACATCACGTCCGAAAGCCCCGTCATTTCATCATAGATATACCAACCGATAGCGATTTTGCCGATACACTTGACGTAACAGTGGAAATATTCGGGAAGCTTTTCGCCCTCATTGACTCCGCAAATAGCACGGTAAGAATAGAAAACCTCTTTTGTGGACGGCATAGCCGTAAAGCCCGCGTTTCGGGGGAGCGATGCGCGAAACGGCGAAAAAACACCCGACGCATCTATAACGAGATCGGCAAAAATCGGCAGAGAGCCGACTATAGCGCCCTTGACGGAAAGCCCGTCAAAAATCAGACGGTCGACCGTATGACGGAAGAGAAATTTTACTCCGACCTCTTCGGCGCGTCCGATCAAGAGATCCTTTAGGTGACGGCGTTGCACGCGAAAATCGGGTATGGCGGGATTTTGCGGAATACGAACCTCCGCGTCCGAATCGGGCGCAATCAATACCCAATCGCGCTTAGGAACGCAATATTTGAGGTCGGGTTGGGGGATACCGAGGTCGCCGAACGTACTTAAAGAGATGGTGTCGTTCCAATCGTAGCCGAGATTTTCCCGCGGGGCTTTTTCGTAAATAGTCACGTCGTGATTGTTTTTGGCAAGCTCGTAAGCAGCCGTCAAGCCGCCTTCGCCCGCACCGATAATAATAATTTTCATGGGAACTCCCTTTCTTTTATTTTATAACGTAATAAGTATACACTAAATACAAGGTGTTGTCACCTTAATTTTTGTTGTTTTATCGCTGAAATGTAAGTTTTTTTGCAGATATTGCGTATTTCGTAAAAAAGTAGGCTATTCGACAAGGTTTTTTGTTGCTAATTTCTTAGCATTCGTGCTATAATTAAAATGTAAATTTAAGCACGCGTGCTTAAATTCGTATAAACTGTGTTAAAAATGGTGTTTAAAAACATGTAGATTTAAGCACGCATGCTTAAATGTGCATAAACCGTGTTAAAAGGAGTGATTAAAACATGAGAATTATACCGCTAAAAGAAACTCTGACGATAGAATTTAAAAGCGATAGAAAGAAGCTTAACGATGCTGATTTAATAGAATCCGTGGTCGGACTTGCCAATGCGAAGGGCGGCAAGCTGTATGTCGGCGTGGAGGACGACGGGGAGATAACCGGACTTCATTCCGACCACAGCAACCCTATTACCCTTGCGGCATTTATTGCTAATAAGACCGTACCGCCCATATCGGTTAGGGCTGACATTGTTGAGGACGGCAAAAAGGTGGTCGTGGTTGACGTGCCTATGAGTACGGCAATTTGTTCGACTTCGGGAGGCAAGGTTCTTCGCCGCAGATTAAAAGCGGACGGTGCGCCCGAAACCGTGCCGCTGTATCCGCACGAATACAATACGAGGCTCTCGAACCTATCCCTCCTTGATTTTTCCGCACAACCTATTTTGGACGCAACGGAGAATGATTTGGACATTGTGGAACGCGGGCGTTTGAGAAATGTCATTAGGCAGAATCGCGGCGAGGCGGCTCTCTTAGAGCTTGCCGACGAGGATTTGGACAGAGCCTTACAGCTCGTCAAGCTTGTCGGAGATAAATATATTCCTACTATAACGGGCTTGTTGCTTATAGGTAAGGAGGAAAGCCTAAAGCGGCATATACCGACAGCCGGCTTAGCTTTTCAAGCATTAAAAAACACCGATGTCAAACTGAACGAAACCGTTGTAAAACCGTTGCTTGCCACCTTTGAGAAAGCCTCCGAATATTTTACCGCATACAATTCAGAGCAAGAGATCGAGGCGGGGTTATATCGCATTTCTGTACCCGACTTTGACCGCCGCGCTTTCCGCGAGGGGCTTGTCAATGCGTTTTCTCACCGTGACTACGGTGTAATGCGTCATGTCCGCATTCAGATAGACAACGACGGACTTTTTATAAACAGCCCGGGCGGATTTATAGAGGGCGTAAATATAAATAACTTGCTTACAGCAGAACCGAGAAGCCGCAACTCCGCACTATCGGATGCGTTAAAACGCATAGGACTTGCCGAACGCACGGGGCGCGGAATCGACCGTATCTTTGAGGGTTCGCTTTTGTATGGCAAACCGCTCCCGACCTATGCGGGGTCGGATGCAACCAATGTACGGTTGTTTTTGCCGAGAGCCAATCCCGATAAGGCGTTCACCAAATTTGTTGCCGATGCGATGAAAGACGGACGTGATTTTTTATCGGTGTTTTCGCTGATGGTGCTTAACTGTATACGTCAATCCGCAAAAACGGATATAAAAACCTTAACCGAGCAGACGGGGCTTGAGGAATACCGCGTCCGTTCCGCAATAGACCGACTCGTAGAGGGCGGGTATGTCGATGCCGCAATAAACGGTAAGACGACTTATACGCTTAACCCGAAGGTCTCCAAGACCTTCGGGTTGTCGGGGGCAAGACCTCAGCCGACGGATAAGAAAGCGCAAGTTGAAGCCGTCTTAAAATTTGCGGAGGAAAAGAAAATCATTACGCGGGGTGATGTAATGGGCTTTTTCAATATAACCGCGCCGCAAGCATATCGCATACTCGCCGCGCTTGTCGAAAACGGCAAGCTTGTTATGAGCGGAAATAAAAAGTCTGCCGCGTATACCTTTGTCGGCTAAGGGGGGGGGGAGGTTGATGAAAAAAAAGACGGTAAAAATTATAGGCGCGGGGCTTGCGGGGACGGAGGCGGCGTATCAGGTTTTGAAACGCGGGTATAGTGTCGAGCTTTTTGAGATGCGTCCCGAAAAGCTGACGCCCGCTCATAAGACGGGCGGTTTTGCGGAGTTGGTTTGCAGCAACAGCTTAAAAAGCGACGACCCCGAAACGGCGCACGGTCTTCTCAAACGCGAACTCGCGACGCTGGATTCGCTTCTCTTGCGGTGCGCTTACTCTTGCCGAATCCCCGCGGGCGCGGCTCTTGCGGTCAATCGCGGCGACTTTTCGCACGAAGTCGAAAACGCGCTTTCGGGTCAAAAAAATTTAAAGGTGATTCGCGCCGAGGTCGGGGGGATAGACACGGACGCGGACGCTTTGATAGTCGCGACGGGTCCGCTTACGGGCGGTGCGTTTGCGGAGAGCCTTGCGAAGTTGATCGGCGGGGAATTTTTGTACTTTTTTGACGCCGCCGCGCCTATAGTTTCGGCTGAAAGCGTCGATACGGAGCGCGCATTTTTTGCCTCTCGTTACGACAAAGGCGACGCGTCGGATTATCTCAACTGTCCCATGTCAAAGGAGGAATATTTACGCTTCTATACCGCGCTTAGGACTGCGGAATGCGCTCCCGTCAAGGGGTTCGAGCGGGACGAAGTTTTTTCGGGCTGTATGCCGATAGAGGTCATGGCGGGACACGGCGAGGACACCGTGAGGTTCGGTCCGCTAAAGCCCGTAGGACTGACGGATAAGGACGGCTCTCGTCCGTACGCGGTCGTTCAGCTCCGCAAAGAAAACGCGGACGGGACTATGTACAATTTGGTCGGTTTTCAAACTCATCTCCTTTTCGGCGAACAGAAACGGGTCTTTTCGATGATTCCCGCCCTCAAAAACGCGGAGTTTTTGCGCTACGGCGTCATGCACAGAAACTCTTTTTTGTGTGCGCCAAAGCTGTTGAGCCAAAGCTTTGCGCTTAAAGAGACGGGAAAGGAGCATATTTTTATAGCGGGACAGCTTTCGGGCGTGGAGGGGTATGTCGAGAGTATCGCGAGCGGTCTTATGGCGGGTATAAACGCGGTCAATTTTCTCGAACAAAAGCCGCCTCTTATTTTGCCCGACACGACGGTGATCGGCGCGCTCACAAAATATATCGCCGAATCACCGACAAAAAATTTCCAACCGATGAACGGAAATTTCGGGCTTTTAGCCCCGATCGATATAAAGGATAAAAGGAAAAGAAAAGAGGAGTATATGAAAAGGTCGGACGAAGAGCTTATGAAGTTGAAAATTGAAAGTTGAGAGTTGAAAAGTGAGGTATCAATAAAAAAGCCTATGTCATTCTGAGCAAAGCGAAGAATCTAAAACATAGGTTGTATAAATG